>NZ_JBEZYB010000023.1:0-114933 GCF_040638285.1 Amycolatopsis sp. NPDC026612 | reverse complement strand
CAGCCCGATCGCCAGCAGCACGACCGCGCCGGCGATCCAGACCCAGATCGGTACCCCGCTCGACGCCGGTTGCGAGGACGCCTGCCCGGTTGGTTGCGTTCAGCGCACCGAAGGCCACATTGGGTGCGTTGAACGCACCGAAGGCCACATTGGGGCGCTTGGACGGAGCGGGGCCGTACCCATCGATGACCGGCCGACCTGTGACACGCTGAACCGGTGAGTCACCTGTCCGCCGCGAGCGTCTTCGTCCGCTGTTCCTGCGGGCACCTGCACTGGGGCCGCTACGGTGCCGCCGGCCTGCTGCTCGTCGACCCCGCCCGCGGTGTCCTCCTGCAGCGCCGCGCCTGGTGGGTGCACCACGGCCGCACCTGGGCACTGCCCGGCGGCGCCATCGAAGCCGGCGAGACCGCCGTGACCGCCGCCGCCCGGGAAGCCTTCGAAGAAACGTCCGTCCCCGCCGACGCCTTCCGCGCGGTCTCCGCCTCCGTCGTCGACCACGGCGACTGGAGCTACACCACCGTGCTCGCCCTCGCCGACGGCGCCGAGGCCCGCGTCGCCAACACCGAAAGTGCGGAGCTGCGCTGGGTGGACCCCGACGACGTTCCCGGTTACCCGCTCCACCGCGACTTCGCCGCCGCCTGGCCGGACCTGCGCGACCGCGTCGGCCAGGAGCTGGTCCTGGTCGTCGACGCCGCGAACGTCGTCGGTTCGCGGCCGGACGGCTGGTGGCGTGACCGGCACGGCGCCGCCGAGCGCCTCCGCGACCAGCTCGCCAAGCTCGCCGCGGCCGGCGTGCCGGACCCGGACGACCCGGCGGTCACCTGGTGGCCACGGATCGTCCTGGTCGTCGAGGGCCGGGCGAAGAACGTCACCGGCGTGACCGGCGTCGAGGTCGTCGCCGCGGACACCGACGGCGACTCGAAGATCGTCGAAGTCGTCGCGCAGCAGAAAGCCAAAGTCCTCGTCGCGACGGCCGACCGGGAGCTGAAACGGCGCGTCGAAGCCCTCGGCGCGTCGACCCTCGGTCCGGGCACGCTCCGCACGCAGCTGGACGAGCTCTAGTCCTTCGCGATCCCGTCCCGCATCTCGGCGACCAGCGACGCGACGACGGCCTTCAGGCTGCCCTTGTGCCGTTCCGCGACCGCCCGCTGCCGCCGGTAGCTCGGCCCGTACCGCAGGATCGTCTCGACGTCGCGCAGCTCCGCCACGCAGTCCAGCCGCCGCGCCACCGGCTCCAGCCGGTCCAGCAGCTCAACGACGTCCTCGGTGACCAGCCGCTCGCGCCCGGCCGCGTCCAGGATGACGATCGCGTCCGTGCCGTAGCGGGCCGCGCGCCACTTGTTCTCCTGGACGTGCCACGGCGGCAGGGTGGGCAGGATCTCGCCGTCGTCGAGGCGCTCGCTGAAGTCGTCGACCAGGCACTGCGTCAGCGCCGCGATCGCGCCGACCTCCTCCAGCGTCGGCAGGCCGTCGCAGACCCGCATCTCGATCGTGCCGAGCTTCGGCGAGGGCCGGATGTCCCAGCGGATCTCCGAAAAACTGTCGATCACGCCGGTGGTGAACATGTCCTCGACGTAGCTCTCCAGCTCCGCCCACTTCCGGAACTGGAACGGCAGCCCGGCCGTCGGCAGCTGCTGGAACATCAGCGCCCGGTTCGACGCGTACCCGGTGTCCTCGGCGCCCCAGTAGGGCGACGACGCCGACAGCGCCTGCAGGTGCGGCGCGTAGTTGAGCAGCGCGTCGAGGATCGGCAGCACCTTCTCGTGGTGGTCGATCCCGACGTGGATGTGGACGCCGTAGATCAGCATCTGCCGTCCCCACCACTGGGTCCGGTCGATGAGCTTGGCGTAGCGCTCCTTGTCGGTGACCTTCTGCTGGTACCAGTTCGAGAAGGGGTGCGTGCCGGCCGAGAACATCTCGACGCCGAGCGGGTCGGCGACGCCGTGCACGACGTCGAGGGAGCCGCTCAGGTCGGCTTTGACCTCGCCGATCGTCTCGCAGACGCCGGTGATGATCTCGATGGTGTTGAGCAGGAGCTCCTGCTTGATCTTCGGGTGCTCGGCGGCGCCGTCCGGGCGCACCGCTTCGAGGATCTGCTCGGCTACCGAGGACAGCTCGCCGCTGCGCCGGTCGACCAGGCCGAGCTCCCACTCCGCGCCCACGGTCGATCGCCGCGAAGGACTGAACTCGATGTGCATCGTCGTCCGTTCACACCTGGGCGCCGGTGCTGGGATCCGCGCCCGGCGGCGGCCCCTGACGCACCCGGAGCAGCAGCAACGCGATCGCCGTCGCGAGCGCGAGGATGCCCAGCGGCGTCGCCACCGTCGGGCCGACCCCGATCGCGCCGGGCAGGATCAGCAGGAAGAGCCCCGCCAGGAACAGCAGCAGGATGAGGAACGCCCCCATCTTCGGCCGGGGCAGCGGCGGCGGCTCCGGCGGGACGTAGTGCTCGTCGTCGTCCGCCGGGTCGTCGGAGAAGATCGTGGTGTCCCACGACGTGCCCCCGGACCGCCAGCCGGGATCCGGCGGGGTCTCCACGGACGGCGGCTCGGCGGGCCGCTCCGGCTTCTTGCGCGGCTCGGTCTCCGCGGCGGCCCCGGACCCCGCCGCTCCGCCCGAGCCGGCGCTGCCCGCGGCGCCGGCCGTGTCGGCGGTGCCGGCGGTGTCTTCTTCGGGGAGCCCGAACCCGCCGGCCCGCAGGTCGGCGACGATCTCGGCGAACGTCGCGTCGACGTCCTCCGGCCCGTCCTTCCCCCGGCTCATGCGGTCTCCTCCGGCTGTGCGGCGTGCGCCTTCGCGAACTCGACGCTACGCGTGAAAATCACCTCGGCGTCGTTGTCCTGCGTCGCGACGTGGTAGCTGTTTTCCAGCACGACCTCGGTGACGTCGGTGCTCGAGACGCCCGCGAGCACCAGCTGCGAGTTCACCGGCTCGACGACGTGGTCGACCGACGAGTGCAGCAGCAGCACCGGCTGCGTCACCTTGCCCAGGTCGGCGCGCACGACCGCCCACAGCTTCGCCAGGCTCGCCGCCGCGCGCACCGGCGTCCGCGGGTAGGCCAGCTCCGTCTCGCCCGGCTTCTTGATGTCGTTGGCGATCGCCGGCACCGACGGCACGACCCGGCCCAGGACCGGCAGCAGCCGCGTGTCCCACTTCAGCCGCGTCACCGACGGGTTGACCAGCACGATCCCGGCGATCCGGTCGCCGAACTCCTCGGCCAGGCGCAGCGTCAGCGTGCCGCCCATCGAGAGGCCGCCGACGAACACCGTCCGGCACGTCGCCAGCAGCGCCAGCAGCGCCTCGCGGACGGCGCCGTACCAGTCTTCCCACGTCGTGCGGTTCAGGTCCGGCCAGCGGGTGCCGTGGCCCGGCAGCAGCGGGCAGCGCACCGTGAACCCGGCCCCGGCCAGGTGGTCACCCCAGGCCCGCATGCTCGCCGGGGTGCCGGTGAACCCGTGGCAGAGCAGGAACCCGGTTTCGGCCGAACCGGTGTGGCCGAACGGTTCCGCGCCGGCGAGCACGCCCATGCGATCGCCTTCCGTGTGAGCGGTGGAGTCCGTCCATGCTCTCACGCCCGGCGGACGTTGTGGGGGTCCGCCCGGGCTCGGAATTCGCTGTGAGATCGATCGCTGCCGGCGCGGTATCCGGGTGGTCCGCGTTGTGCGGCGGCCGTCCGGGTTCGTAGGCTGTCCGTCGCGGGTGAACAGGGGCTGCGGCGGCGATGGAGGACTGAGGCACCGGTGCTGTACTGGCTCATGAAGTGGGTGTTCATCGGTCCGCTGCTCAAGACGCTGTGGCCGACCAAGGTCGTCGGCGCGGAGAACATCCCCGAGACGGGTGGCGCGATCCTGGCCGGCAACCACCTGGCCGTCGCGGACTCGTTCTTCATGCCGCTCCGGGTCAAGCGCAAGGTGACCTTCCCGGCCAAGTCCGAGTACTTCACCGAGCCCGGGTTCAAGGGCAAGCTCAAGAAGTGGTTCTTCACCGGGGTCGGCCAGTTCCCGATCGACCGTTCCGGGGGCAACGCTGCGCAGGCCGCGCTCGACACGGCGATCCGGCTGGTCAAGGCCGGTCACCTGCTGGGTATCTACCCCGAGGGCACCCGCTCCCCGGACGGACGGCTGTACAAGGGCAAGACCGGCGTCGCCCGGATCGCCCTGGAGTCCGGCGGCGTCGTGGTCCCGGTGGCGATGATCGGCACGGACAAGGTCAACCCGATCGGCTCCAAGATGTGGTGGCCGCGCCGCCTCGAGGTCCGCTTCGGCAAGCCGCTGGACTTCTCGCGTTACGAGGGCCTCGCGGGCGATCGCTTCATCGAGCGGTCCATCACCGACGAGATCATGTACGCCCTGATGGAGCTGTCGGGCCAGGAGTACGTCGACATCTACGCGGCGAAGGCGAAGGAACTGCTGGCCGCCGAGGCCGCCGGAGTCAAGCCGAAGGTGCCTTCGCAGCCCGGCGCGCGTGACGCGGCCCGGGTGCCCGACACCAAGGTCGGCTGACCCGCCGCCGTCCTCCCCACCACCGCCCTCATCGGAGGCGCTGCGCGCCGCTGCTAGTTTCTCCCAGTGCGTTTTTTCTACGACACCGAGTTCATCGAGGACGGCGTGACGATCGATTTGGTGTCGATCGGGGTGGTTGACGAGCGTGGCCGCGAGTTCTACGCGGTCTCCACCGACTTCGACCCGGCGAAGGCCGGGCCATGGGTCCGTGACAACGTCCTCGACAAGCTGCCCTCACCCGCCGACCCGGCCTGGCGCAGCCGCGAGAAGATCCGCACCGACCTGCTGGAGTTCTTCGGCAAGCCACCGGGCGGCATCGAGCTGTGGGCGTGGTTCGCCGCGTACGACCACGTCGCGCTCGCCCAGCTGTGGGGCCCGATGCCGGCGTTGCCCCGGCAGCTGCCCCGCTTCACCCGGGACCTCCGTCAGCGCTGGGAGGACGCCGGGAAGCCGAAGCTCCCGGCGGCGCCGACCGACCAGCACGACGCACTGGCGGACGCGAAGCACAACCTGGCCCGCTGGGACGTCATCGAGAACTACTTCCCGCGCCGCTGACCCTCGCTGGCGTTGCTGCTGCGCCGCTGGCGCCGCCGACCCCGCTGCGCCGCCGAGCCGCTGATGCAATGCCGCGAATGACTCATTCGAGACGTGGGACATCCCCAATGAGTCATTCGCGACGTCGGTCGCCGGTCCGCGCGCCCCGAAACTGTCGGTGCCCCCCGGTAACGTGAAATCCGGGGGACCCCAGGGCGGGGACCTCTCCGTGGCGCACCCGCCGGAACCCCGTCAAGCGCGGCGCCGTGTCGTTCCCGACCTAGCGCGTGGGCCGTGGATAGTCTTCCCCTCGTCAGCAACGCATCTGGACCCGGACAGGTCGACCAAGGAGCCGTCGTGCAGCCCGACTGGGTTCAACGCGAGCGCCGAGAGGGCGCTCGCAGCGTTTTGACAGGAGTCGCGCCTCATGCTGGGGAGCTCCCTGACGGCCGTCGGCGCCGTCTTCACCCTGTGCTTCATCACAGCCATGGCTGTGTGCGTGTACATCGTCCGCAAGACCGGCAGCGCTGAAGGACTCCGGGACTTCGCCGAGGTCATCAGGGCATTCCTCCGGCGCAAGCCGTGATGTCCGACCCGGCCGGTCGTGGCTGCGGTGTCTGCCGCACCCGAGGTGGCGTTCCGGCGTGCCCGAAACGCCACCCCGAAACGCCACCCCGAAACGCCACCCCGAAACGCCACCCCGAAGTGCGGCGGCGTCCGAGCTCAGCGGCGTGCCCGCACCGCCGAGGCCAGCTCGTCCAGCAGCGGTGCCGTGTCCTCCCACGCCAGGCAGGCGTCCGTGATCGACTGCCCGTACGTCAGCTGTTCCGGGTGCCCCAGATCCAGGTCCTGCCGCCCGGCCGCGAGGAAGCTCTCCATCATCAGCCCGGAGATCCCGCGCTCGCCGTCGCCGATCCGCGTGGCCAGCTCGCGCACCACCGCGGCCTGCCGCGCGATGTCCTTGCCGCTGTTGCCGTGGCTCGCGTCGATGATCACGCGCTCCGGCAGCCCGGCCTTCGCCAGCCGGGCCAAGGTGTCCGTCACCGTTGCGGCGTCGTAGTTGGGGCCGGCGTTGTGGCCTCGCAGGATCACGTGGCAGTCCGGGTTGCCCGAGGTCGTCAGCAGCGCCGCGAGGCCGTCGGTGTTGATGCCCGGGAACACGTGGCTCGCCGCGGCCGCGCGGGTCGCGTCGACCGCCACCTGGACGTCGCCCTCGGTCGAGTTCTTGATGCCCACCGGCATCGACAGCGCGCTGCACAGCTGCCGGTGCACCTGGCTGGCCGCCGTCCGCGCGCCGATCGAGCCCCACGTGACGATGTCGGCGATGAACTGCGGCGTGATCGGGTCGAGGAACTCGCAGCCCACCGGCAGCCCGAGCGCGGAGACGTCGAGCAGCAGCTTCCGGGCCAGCCGCAGGCCCTTGTTGACGGCGAAGGTGCCGTCGAGGTCCGGGTCGTTGATCAGGCCCTTCCAGCCCAGTGTGGTACGCGGCTTTTCGAAGTACACGCGCATCACGATGTGCAGTTCGCCGCGCAGCTCCTCGGCCTTCGCGGCCAGCCGGGCGGCGTAGTCGAGGGCGGCGGCGGGGTCGTGCACCGAGCACGGGCCGACCACGACGAGCAGCCGGTCGTCCCGGCCTTCGAGGATGTCGACCGTCTCGGCGCGGCCCTGCCGCACGACCTTGGCGACGGCGGCGTCGACCGGATGGTCTTCGCGCAGCAGCGCGGGCGAAATGAGCGGACTGATCGACGTGGTGCGCGCGGCGTCGAGGTCACCGATGGTGGCGGGGCCGGCCGAGAGCGTCATAGCGGGGGGTCCTTCCTGGTGGACACCGACCCGCGGGGGACTCGCCGAGCCGGTTGGGAATCCGGCTCGGGGGTGGAGGTCAGCGCAGGTTCACGCCGCCGTGCCCACCCGGGGCCGGCTTCGTAAACCAGAAATAGCGCTGCACGGGCGTCAACGTAGCACAGGCCGGACACGGACCGATCCGGCAGGTGGTAGGGGCTGCACCGATCAAGAGGAGAGCCGCTACGCTGGCGGACGACGAAATGTGACTGTCATCTCCCGAGAACAGACGGAGGCTTCTCATGCGTGTCGGTGTGCTGACCGGCGGCGGCGACTGCCCGGGGCTCAACGCGGTGATCCGCGCGGTGGTGCGCAAGGGCATCGAGGTGCACGGCTGGGACTTCGTGGGCTTCCGCAACGGCTGGAACGGCCCGCTGACCGGCGACAGCCGCCCGCTGGGCCTGAACGACGTCGAAGACATCCTCACCCGCGGTGGCACCATCCTGCGGTCCTCGCGCACCAACCCGTACAAGGTCGACGGCGGGGTCGACAAGATCAAGCAGGTCCTCGCCGATCAAGGCGTGGACGCGCTGATCGCGATCGGCGGCGAGGACACCCTCGGCGTCGCGAAGCGGCTCACCGACGACGGCATCGGCGTCGTGGGCGTGCCCAAGACGATCGACAACGACCTGGGCGCCACGGACTACACGTTCGGCTTCGACACCGCGGTCTCCATCGCGACCGAGGCGATCGACCGGCTGCACACCACGGCCGAGTCGCACCACCGCGCGCTGGTCGTCGAGGTCATGGGCCGGCACGCCGGCTGGATCGCGCTGCACTCCGGCCTCGCCGGTGGCGCCAGCGTGATCCTGGTGCCGGAGCGGCACTTCAACGTCGACCAGGTCGTCTCCTGGGTCGAGCGCCGCTTCGAGAAGGAGTACGCGCCGATCATCGTCGTCGCCGAGGGCGCGCTGCCCGAGGGCGGCGAGGAGAAGCTGCTGACCGGCGAGAAGGACGCCTTCGGGCACGTCCGCCTCGGCGGCATCGGCACCTGGCTGGCCGACGAGATCGCCCACCGCACGGGCAAGGAGTCCCGGGCGGTCGTGCTGGGCCACGTCCAGCGCGGCGGCACCCCGACGGCCTACGACCGCGTCCTGGCCACCCGGTTCGGCCTCAACGCGGTCGACGCGGTCGCGGACGGCGACTTCGGCGTCATGGTCGCCCTCAAGGGCACGGACATCGTCCGCGTGAAGCTGTCCGAGGCGACGGCCGAGCTGAAGACGGTCCCGGCCGAGCGCTACCAGGAAGCCGAAGTCTTCTTCGGCTGAGTCTGCCGTCGAAGGGCCGCTCCGGGATACACCCGGGGCGGCTCTTCGCGCGTTCAGGGCCGCTGCCGCACGGCGTCGACGATGCCCTGGCTCACCACCACACCGGTCCCGACGCCGAGGTAGGCGAAGGTGACCGGGTCGAACAGGAAGTAGTCCTGGTTGCCGATCCCGTGCTCGGTCGTGCTGTCCCAGGTGATGCCGAGGACGGCCCGCCCGGTGCCGTCCTTCGCGTCGGTGCGGACGACCAGGCCGGGCACCTTCGCCACGGCCTCGTAGAGCGCGGCCCTGGCCGCCGGCCGCAGGTAGCCCTCGGCCAGCGTGACGATCTCGTTGCCGAGGTCGAGCAGCGTGTCCCCTTCGCCATACGTGCTCTGGTGGAGGTAGGCGAGCATGGCGTCGGCGTCCGTGGGCAGGTCCGCGGGGGCGGCGGGGTGCGGCACGCACCGGTTCGTCACCGTCCGCCCGCGGCTCTCCTTCTGCACGCGCTTCCCGTCGCGGCAGCCCGCCAGCGAAGCTTCGTGGCCGTACAGGAACGCCAGCCCGTCGTGGGTTCCGTCCACCGACGCCCACGTTTCGTTCTCCAGGCCGTTGGCGAGCCGGGTCCTGGTGTAGACGAACTGGTCCGATCGCGGGACGAGGTCCGGCAGCGCGCGGGCCTTCGCGGCCGCGGTGCGCAGGATCCGCACCGGATCGGTCACCGAGGGAGCCGGTGAAACCGGGCCGGGCCGGACGACGTCTTCCGCCGGGGTGAGCACGACGGCGGCAGCGGCGGCCGCGGCGAGCCCGGCCGCGGTGAGGCCGGCCCACACCCCGGGCCGGCGCCGGGCCGGTCGTCGCGCGGTCGTCGCCGCGATCAGCTCCGCCCGCTTCCTGGCCAGTTCACCGCTCGCCGGAAGCACGGCCGGTCCGGTGAAGTCGCGAAGCAGCTGCAGATCATCCATGGTTCGAAACCTCCTCGGCGAGCGCGGATCCCAGATCCGCACGGAGCTTCCTGCGGGCCCGGTTCAAGCGCGAGCGGACGGTGCCGACCGGGATCCCCAGCGCCGCCGCGACCTCCTCGTAGGCCAGCCCTTCCCAGGCGATCAGCAGCAGGACGTCGCGGTCCCGCCGGGCCAGCCCGGCCAGTGCGCCGGCCAGCCGTCCGGTCTTCGCCTGCGCGGTCACCCGCTCGGCGACCCGGTCCGCATGGCAGTCCTGCTCGGCGGGCGGGCCGAGGGCGGCCCGCAGCCGGTACTCGCGGGCCTCTTCTCGACGGCGCTGGCCGACGAGGTTCGTCGCGATGCCGTAGAGCCACGGCCGGGCGCTCGGGAACGCCGGGTCGTAGCGGGCGCGTCCGCCGAACGCGATCAGGAACGTCTCGCCCATCAGGTCGTCGGCGACCTGGCCGCCGAGCCGCCGGGCGAGGTAGCGATGGATGTGCGGCGCGTGGCGGTCGAAGACCACCGCGAACCGCTCCGGGTGCTCCAGCGATGCGGTGATGACGTCCGCGTCGTCCCCGGCTTCACCTGGTGAACTCATGAACCGCCTGCCTGTCGTGAGGCCATCTGCTCCCGTTGTTGGCGGAACGGGCGAATCGAGTTCACGTTAGATGCGGGCCAGCTGCTCCAGGACTCCGCCGGCCGCGGCGATGTCGCCGGTGAGCGGCCGGTCGTCGACGCTGTCGTCCAGCACCGCGGCCGCGGTGTCGAAAGCGTCGCGCACCGGCAGGTCCACCAGGTCCGCGTCCCGCATCCGCAGCGCGCGGACCGCCGCCACCAGCTCGCACGCCAGCACCTGCTGGTAGGCCGAGCACGCCGCGGTCGTCGCCCGGGCCGCCTGGGTCGAGAAGCTCGCGTGGTCCTCGATGCCGCGGGACACCACCGCCGTGCCGAGCGTGGCCGGGAGCGCCGCCTGGCGCAGCTCCGTCAGCGCGTCGTGCGCCACGTACTCCAGGATCATCACGCCGGAGCTGCCCGGCGGCCCGGCCGCCAGGAACGGTCGCAGCCCGGTGAACTCCGGCTCCACCAGGTCGCCGAGCCGCGCCACCGACAGCTCCGCCACCTGGTGCACGGTCGCCCGGGCCTGGTCCAGCGCCGTCGACACGTACGCGGTGTGGAAGTGCGCGTGGTGGTACGCGTCGCCGTGCGCCGTCGAGATCATCGGGTTCTCCGTGCCCGCGTTGATCTCCACCGCGAGCACGTCCCGCAGGTAGCGGATCGCGTCCAGCGCCGGGCCCTGCACCTGCGGGAACGCCCGCAGCCCGAACGGGTCCTGGATCCGCCGCCCCGGCTTGGGCGTCTGGTGCATGCCCAGCAGCCGCCGCATCTCGGCCGCGCACGCGACCTGCCCCGCGTGCGGCCGCGCTTCGTGCACCGGCGTCGCGTACGCCTCGGGGTTGCCGTCGAGCGCGACGTACGTCAGCGCCGCGACGGCGTGGCTCGCGCGGGTCAGCGTGTCCAGCCGCATCGCCGCGAGGGTCGCTTCGGCCAGGGTGGCGGCATTGCTGCTCATGAACGCCAGCGCGTCCCCCGCCCGCACCGGCACCGGCGGGACGTCCCCGGTGATCCACGGCCGCTCGCCGGTGAGCGCCAGCGCCACCTCGGCCAGCGGCGCCAGGTCGCCGGTGCCGATGGCGCCGAGCCGGTGCACCAGCGGCACCGCACCGGTGCGGACCGCCGCGGCCAGCGCGTCGATCAGCTCCGGGCTGATCCCGGAGTGCCCGGCGAGGAGCTGGTTGAGCCGGATCAGCAGCGTCGCCCGCACCTGGCCGGGCGGCATCGGGTCGCCGCTGCCGCCGGCGTGGCTGCGCAGGAGCCGCTGCCCGTGTTCCGTGGAGCTCTCGACCGGATCGTCCTTGTTGGCCCCGACGCCGGTGGTCCGGCCGTAGACCACCCGCCGCGTGCTCAGCTCCCCGGCGAGCTGCCACGCGTGCCGGGCCGCCCGCAGCGCGGCGATCGAGACGTCGATGCCCAGCGGGCCCTCGGTGCGCGCCGCGGTCACGACGTCCGCGCACCGCAGGGTGCGGCCGTCCACCCGGATCAAGGGCAGCCTCCTTCCGGCTGCCCTCACTATGCGGCTAGGAGGCCGGTGGCTGCCACGGCGGCATCGCCCAGTCCCAGTGCGGGACCGGCTCGTGGAGGTTCGGCTCGGCGCCGGGCGCGGAGAACACCACCGCCAGGCGGCTGCCCCACTCGAGGTACCCGGCGAACGCGGCCCGGAACTCCGGGTCGTCCGGCAGGCCGGCCTCGTCGGCGGCGTCGAGCAGCAGGCCCACCCACCGGCGGCGTTGCGGCTCGGTGATCCCGCGGCCGAGGTGGCGGCCGATCATGTGGGCGTGCCCGCCGTGCGCATCCGAATAGCCGGCCGGGCCTCCGAAGACCTCGCCGAGCCAGCGGGCGACGTACTCGGCGTGGTGCGGGTCCATGTGGCGGAAGACCGGCTCGAGCAGCGGATCTTCCAGCACGTGGCCGTAGAAGATCGTCATCAGCTTCACGAGTGCTTCGTGGCCGCCTGCCCAGTCGTAGAGCGTGGGGGTGGTGGTTTCGTAGCGTTCGGGTTCGGCGTCGGGCGTGAAGCCTTCGATGCCGGAGAACGGCGCCCCGCCCGGGATCTTGACGAGGTACCGCCCGGGGCCGCGCTCGATCGCGTGCCCCGCGGCGGCTTTTTCGAAGTCCGCGCTCGCGGTTTCTGGCACGGTGTAGCGGACGTAGTCGACGATCACCCGGTCCAGGCAACCAGGGGCGGCCCGGCCGGGCAACCACGTACTTTCCGGTGCGTAGGGAGAACGGGATGAAGCGCTACCACTGCGCGGTCGAGCTGGCCGTCGACCTGATCGGCGGCAAGTGGAAGCCGGTGATCCTCGCGCACCTGAAGGAGGGCGCGCATCGCTACGGCGAGCTGCGGCGCCGGATGCCGGGGGTGAGCGAGAAGATGCTGACCCAGCAGCTGCGCGAGCTGGCGGCGGACGGCCTCGTCCGCCGCGAGGAGTTTGACGGCCGGGTCCCGCACGTCGAGTACCACCTCACCGCGGTGGGGGAGGAGCTGCGCCCGGCGCTGACGGAACTCCACGAGTGGGGCGAGCGCCGCGCGGCGGAGCGGGGCATCGCGTTCGGCGCGCCGTGACCCGATGGCTCAGCCGGGGTCCGTCTCTTCCAGGCGGCGCTCCAGGGCGTCCAGCCGGTCCGCCCAGAACCGGCGGTAGGGCGCCAGCCAGGCGTCGATCTCGAGCAGGGGTTCCGGGCGCAGGGCGTAACACCGCCGTTGCGCCGCGACCCGCACCGTGACGAGCCCGGCCTCCCGCAGCACCCGCAGGTGCTTCGACACCGCGGGCTGGCTCAGGTTCAGCTCGCCGACCAGCTCGCCCACCGAGCGCTCGCCGTCCCGGAGCAGGTCGAGGATGATCCGGCGCCGGGGTTCGGCCAGCACGTCGAAGGTCTCCATCACCCTTCGAATGTGCGTGGCCGGGCATATTCCTGTCAAGGAATGAGCGGCGCCGGCGCGGCTCGCCGCGGCCCCCGGATATCGTCGCGGGCGTGAAGTTCAGCGGATTCGGCGAGTACGCCGTCGACTTCTTCGACGGCCTCGTGGAGGACAACTCCAAGCCTTACTGGGACGACCACGTCGAGACCTACAAGACCGATGTCCGGGCCCCGATGGAGGCGCTGCTCGCCGAGCTGGCGCCCGAGTTCTCCGACGGCTTCGGGGAGCCCAAGGTGTTCCGCCCGTACCGCGATGTCCGCTTCGCCAAGGACAAGACGCCGTACAAGACCCACTGCGGCGCCGTGATCGAACAGGGCCGCGGCGGGGGCGCCTACTACGTCGAGGTCGGCCCGGACGGCCTGCGCGTCGGCGGCGGCTGCTTCCACCTCCAGCCCGACCAGCTCGCCCGGTTCCGGACGGCCGTCGACACGGAGCTGCACGGCGAAGCGCTGCGGAAGATCCTCGCCAAGCTGGAGCGCACCGGCTGGGAGGTCAAGGGCGACCGGCTGAAGTCGAAGCCCCGCGGGTTCGCCGACGGCCACCCGCGCCTCGACCTGCTGCGCCACCGCTCGGTGTACGCCGTGCGCGGCTGGGAGCCCGACGACGTCCTGCACGAGCGGGGTGCCCTCGAGCGGGTCCGCAAGGCCTGGCGGCAGCTGCGCGAGTTCAACGAGTGGGCCCGCGACCGGGTCGGTCCGAGTGAACGGCCGCGTCGTTAGCGTGACGGTGACATCCGGGGCTTCGCCCCGGGCCGGGGGCTCCGCCACCCGGACCCCGAAGGAACCTGAGCAGGCAGGCATCTGAACAGTTTCTTGAACATTCGGTATCGGTACAGACGAACGCGCGAAGAGGGACTACGCTATGCGGACGTGAGCCGACGCGCGAAGATCGTTTGTACCCTGGGCCCCGCCACTGCGACCCCCGAGAAGATGCGGGCGCTGGTGGACGCGGGCATGGACGTGGCGAGGATGAACTTCAGCCACGGCAGCCACGGCGACCACAAGCAGGTCTACGACCTGATCCGGGAAGCCGCCGCCGCGAGCGGCCGGGCCGTCGGCATCCTCGCCGACCTGCAGGGCCCGAAGATCCGCCTGGGCACGTTCGCCGGCGGACCGGTCGAGTGGCACAACGGCGACATCGTCCGGATCACGGTCGAGGACGTCGCCGGGACCCACGACCGGGTCTCGACCACCTACAAGGGCCTGGCGAAGGACGCCAAGCCCGGTGACCGCCTGCTCGTCGACGACGGCAAGGTCGGCCTGGTGGTCAAGGGCGTCGAGGGCCCGGACGTGGTCTGCGAGGTCACCGAGGGCGGCCCCGTCAGCAACAACAAGGGCGTGTCGCTGCCCGGCATGGACGTCTCCGTGCCCGCGATGTCCGAAAAGGACATCGAAGACCTCGAATTCGCGCTCGAACTGGGCGTCGACTTCATCGCCCTGTCCTTCGTCCGTTCCCCGGCCGACATCGACCTGGTCCACCAGGTGATGGACCGGGTCGGCAAGGGCAGGCTGCCGGTCGTCGCCAAGATCGAGAAGCCCGAAGCCGTCTACAACCTCGAAGCCATCGTGCTGGCCTTCGACGCGGTGATGGTCGCCCGCGGCGACCTCGGCGTCGAGCTGCCGCTGGAGCAGGTCCCGCTGGTGCAGAAACGCGCCATCCAGATCTGCCGCGAGAACGCGAAGCCGGTCATCGTCGCGACGCAGATGCTCGAGTCGATGATCAACAACTCCCGCCCGACCCGCGCCGAGGCCTCCGACGTCGCGAACGCGGTGCTCGACGGCGCCGACGCGCTGATGCTGTCCGGCGAGACCTCGGTCGGCCGGTACGCGATCGAGGTCGTGGAGACGATGGGCCGGATCATCGAGGCGGTCGAGACCGACTCGCCGATCGTGCCGCCGCTGACGCACGTTCCCCGCACCAAGCGCGGCGTGATCTCCTACGCCGCCCGCGACATCGGCGAGCGGCTCAACGCCAAGGCGCTGGTCGCGTTCACGCAGTCCGGTGACACCGTCCGCCGACTGGCGCGGCTGCACACGCGGCTGCCGCTGCTGGCGTTCACGCCCGAGGACTGCGTCCGCAGCCAGCTGTCGATGACCTGGGGCACCAACACCCACATCGTGCCGCGGGTGGAGTCCACCGACCAGATGATCCAGCAGGTCGACCACGCGATGCTCGACATGGGCAAGTACCAGAAGGGCGACCTGGTCGTCATCGTCGCCGGTTCGCCCCCGGGCACCGTGGGCTCGACGAACCTGATCCACGTGCACCGCCTCGGTGAAGACGACCACGCTTGAGAGACCGACCGCTTGGTATGCACTTAAGCTCCGGGCATGACTGAATTGGCCAGGACGGCCGCCACTGCACTGGAGGTCCCGGGTGGCGGCCAGCCGGTGCTCGACCGCCTGATCGCGCTGCTCGACCTGGAGAAGATCGAAGAGAACATCTTCCGCGGCGTCTCGCCCGCCCACTCGCCGGTGCGGGTGTTCGGCGGGCAGGTCGCCGGCCAGGCGCTGGTCGCGGCCGGGCGCACGGTCCCCGAAGAACGCCGGGTCCACTCGCTGCACGCGTACTTCATCCGCGGCGGCGACCCCAGCGTGCCGATCGTGTACGAGGTCGACCGGATCCGGGACGGCCGGTCGTTCACCACCCGCCGGGTCGTGGCGATCCAGCACGGCAAGGCGATCTTCTCGCTCTCGGCGTCGTTCCAGAAGGACGAACCGGGGATCGAGCACGCCGAGGTCATGCCGGAGGGCGTCCCGGCACCGGAGACGCTGCCGACGCTGGTGGAGCGCGCCGAGGGGTACGAGATCGGTGCGCACGCCCGGCCGCGGCCGATCGACCTGCGGTACGTCAACGAGCCGCCGTGGGTCACCCGCGAGACCGGTGAGCGGCCCGCGCGCAACCAGGTGTGGATGCGCGCCGACGGGAAGCTGCCCGACGATCAGCTGCTGCACGTCTGCGTGCTCACCTACGCCTCGGACATGACCCTGCTCGACTCGGTGCTCGCCCGCCACGGCGTCTACTGGGACACCGACAAGGTGCTCGGCGCCAGCCTCGACCACGCGCTGTGGTTCCACCGGCCGTTCCGCGCCGACGAGTGGTTCCTCTACGACAGCGCCTCGCCGACGGCGTCCGGCGCCCGTGGTCTGGCCACCGGCCGGTTCTTCGCCGCGGACGGCACGCTCATCGCGACGGTCGTCCAAGAAGGACTCCTGCGCGTCTTGTGAGGTTCGCCGGGAAATCACCCTCACGGGCGACGAATAGCCCGAATATCCGTCGCCGGAAAAGGGCATTCGACCCCGGTGAGGGGTCCCGGGGCCGATCGGGGGACGGCCCCGGCCCCTTCGCCCGATGATCGCTCGGCACTCCGCCCGATCATCGTCTACCCTGCTCAGAGGCCGGTCGAAGCCACGGCAGGCCGACCGCCGAGTACCCGACGCAGTGCAGGGTGCGAGGCTGCAGGAGCATTTTGCAAATTGCAGATCGGTGCCGGAATCATCTCGTGTCCATGCTCCACCGAGTCCGCGCCCGGCTGGTTGGATACGGGAAGCAAGTCGACATCCGGAGGTGCCGCGATGGCAAGGGGACAGAGCCCCACGGTTCGCCGGCGGAGACTCTCGGGCGAGCTGCGCCGGCTCCGCGAGGCCGCGGACCTCACCATCGACGAGGTGGGCGAGAAGCTCGAGTGCTCCGCCTCGAAGATCAGCCGCATCGAGACCGGCCACGTCGGCGTCACCCCGCGTGACGCCCGGGACATGCTGGCCCTCTACGGGATCACCGGCGACGAGCAGGAGGCGCTCGTCCAGCTGGCCAGGGAAGCCCGCAAGCGCGGCTGGTGGCACGCGTACAACGAGGTCTTCACCGGCACCTTCGTCGGGCTCGAGGCCGACGCCAGCTCGCTGTGCGCGTTCCAGGCGCTGCTGGTACCCGGGCTGCTGCAGACCGAGCGGTACGCCCGCGCGGTGATCCGCGCGCTGCGACCGGACGCCGACGACGCCGAGATCCGCCGCCGCGTCGCCGCCCGGATGGCCCGCCAGGAGCTGCTGTCCGACACACCACCGCCGGAGTACTGGGCGGTGATGGACGAAGCCGTGCTGCGCCGCGTGGTCGACGGCCCCGAAGTGATGGCCGAGCAGCTCTACCGGATGGTCGCCGTCGCCGAAAAGCCGAACGTGACCGTCCAGGTCGTGCCGTTCGGCGCCGGCGCGCACCCCGGCATGGAAGGCCCGTTCCTCATCATGGGCTTCCCCGAGCAGGCCGACCCGGACGTCGTCTACGTCGACGACAGCACGTCCAGCGGCCTCTACCTGGAGGAACCCACAGACGTCCGGCGCTACGGGCTGATGTTCGACCATCTGCGCGCGGCCGCACTGAAGCCGGACGACTCGGTGGAGCTGATCGCCGAGGCGGCCGGTCGGTTCGCCGAACAGGCGGCCGTACCGGCCCGGGTGCACCATCCGGAAGCGAGACAGTAAGGAGTGGGGACCATGGAAGCAGAACTCTCCGGGGCGCGGTGGCGCAAGAGCAGCCACAGCGGCGGCGGCAACGACTGCGTCGAGGTGGCGTTCGTGGCCGGCGGTGCCGCGGTGCGCGACTCGAAGGACCCCGAAGGGGGTGCCTTCCGCCTGCCCGCATCCGGCTGGCGGGGGCTGCTGGCCGCGGTGCGGACCGGCGGCCCGGCGCACGACTGAGGCGCTCGAAGAGACCCCTTACCCCCGCCGAGCTGGGCTCGGCCGGGAGTAAGGGGTCTTTTCGCGCCCAGGCCCACGTGATCACCCGATGCCCGGGGTGTCCCCTCAGGACGAACCTGAGTCCTACCAACCGGAGAACCCAGGGACAGGGGAATCAAATGCACAGCGATCTGCTGCTGGACGCGGTCCGAGCCGAAGCGGCGTACCGGGCCGAGGAACTGCGGAAGGCCGGGCGCAGCGTCTGGGCCGCCCGCGCCCGCCGCGTCGTCCGCCACCTGCGGGCCGCCCACACCGACGTCGACGTCCCGGCGCAGGAGCGCCGCGAAGCCGCGCGGGAGGCCGCCGGCGCCGCCAAGACCGCCCGGTAAGGGACGGTGATGGTGCCGAAGGCGATAAGCGGTCGGAAACTGTCGGGGACATCTGGGGCTTCGCCCCAGGCCGGGGGCTTCGCCACCCGGACCCCCGCAAAACTGTCGGTGACATCTGGGGCTTCGCCCCAGGCCGGGAGCTTCGCCACCCGGACCCCCGCAAAACTGTCGGGGAGGTAGGCAACAATGCTCCTCGTGCCCCGACTCGGCTCCGGAATCCCGCTCGTCGCCCGTACCCACGAGATGCGGCGGCTCCGCGCCGCCTTCGCCCGGGCCGAACGGGGCGAAGCCGGCGCGGTGCTGCTCTCGGGGGACGCCGGGGTCGGCAAGACCCGGCTGCTGACCGCACTCGGCGAACACGTCGAGAAGTGCGGTGGGCTGGTGCTCACCGGCCGCTGCATCGACGTCCGCGAGGGCGGTCTTCCTTATCTTCCGTTCGCCGAGGCGCTCGCCCCGCTGGGCAGCGCGACGGACCCGGCGGTCGCCGCCGCGGTGCGGGCCCGGCCCGCGCTCGGGCGGCTGCTGCCGCAGGGGCCGGGCTTCGAGGAGCCCCGGGCGGCCGAACACCAGCCGATGACCTCCAACGACCGGGAAGCCATGGTGCGTCCCCGGCCGGAGCAGGACCTCGGTCAGCTGCAGTTGTTCGATGCGGTGCTGGGGGTGCTGACCGAAGTCGCGGAGTCGCGCCCGGTGGTGATCCTGCTCGAGGACCTCCACTGGGCCGACGCCTCGACCCGCAACCTGCTGTCCTTCCTGCTCAGCAGGCTGCGGGCGCAGCGGCTGCTGGTCGTGGGCAGCTACCGCGAGGAGGACGTCCACCGGCGGCACCCGCTGCGTGGCGTCCTCGCGGAGCTGGTCCGGCTCGCCACGGTCGAGCGCGTCGACCTGCACCCCTTCGGCGCGGTCGACGCCCGCAAGTTCGTCGAGGCGCTGGCCGACGAGCCGCTGCCGTCGGACGTCGTGGCCGACATCGTCACCCGCTCCGAGGGCAACCCGTTCTTCGCCGAGGAGCTGCTCGCCACCAAGACCGAGTGCAACGACCTGCCCGCCGGGCTGGCCGAAGTGCTGCTGTCCCGGCTCGAGCGGCTCTCGCCGGACGCCCGCCGGGTGGCGCGGGTGATCTCGGTGGCCAACGAACCGGTCATGCACGCCGCCCTCGCCGAGGTCTCCGGACTGGGGGAGCTGGAGCTCGACGAGGCCCTGCGCGAAGCCGTCCAGCACCACGTGCTGGTGGTGGTGTCCGACGGCTCCTACACCTTCCGGCACGCCCTGCTGCAGGAAGCGGTGTACGGCGACCTGCTGCCGGGAGAGCGGTCGCGCACGCACGCGGCGTACGCGGCGCGGATCAAGGCGCGACCCCAGGGCCGCGGGCACGACGCGAAGCTGGCCTACCACTCGATGCAGAGCAGCGACCTGGCCACCGCGCTGCCGGCGTTGCTGCGCGCGATGGACGAGGCCGAGAAGCTGGGAGCGCCCGGGTCCGCGCTGCAGCACGTCGAGCAGGCACTGTCCATCTGGGACGCGGTCGCGCCGTCGGACCGGCCGGCCGGGTTCGACGAGCTGAAGCTGCTGTACGAAGCGTCGTATTTCGCGGGCACGTCCGGCGAGCCCGAGCGGGCCGCCGCGTTCGCCCGCTCCGCCACCCAGGCGCTGACCGCCGACGTGCCGAACGACCGGGCCGCGAAGGTGTGGCGGCGGCTGGCGGACGTGCTGCTCGCGCTGGAAGGCACCCTGGACGAGGCGGTCGCCGCCATCGACCGGGCCTGGGACCTGGTGCAGCACACCGATCCCAGCTCGGCGCGCGCCTGGGTGCTGGCCAGCCGGGCCGGGTTCCTCCGGATCCTCGACCAGCCCGAGGCGGCGCTCGAGAGCGCGCTCAGCGCGGTCGCCGACGCGCAGGCCGTGGGCGCGACGGGGGCGGAGGCGTCGGCGCTGGTCACCCTGGGCACGCTCGCCGATTCGCGGGGCGACGCCGCCGAGGCCCGGGAGCGGCTGCGGCAGGCCGAACGCAAGGCACGTGACGTGGGCGCCTGCAACACCGAGATCCGCGCGACCTACTTCCTGACGTTGAGCCACGACGACCACGGCGAGTTCGCCGAAGCACTGGCGCACGCCGAGCGGGGCGTCGCCCGTGCCGAAGAAGCCGGGCTGAGCTGGAGCGTCTACGGGCTCGAGCTGCGGGCGCGCCAGCTGATCCTGCGCTACCTGATGGGTGACTGGCCGGAAGAGAGCGCCGGGCGGGCCGGGCGCGGGGTGTCCAGCGCGGTCGCCGCGCGGATCCTGGCCATCTGGTCGCTGTTCGTCGTCGCCCGCGGCCGGTTCGACGAAGCCGCGAAGCTGCTCGGCGGGCTGCGGCAGCACTGGACGGCGGACATGCAGATCCCGCTGTCGGCCGGGAGTGCGGGCATCGAGCTGGCGTACTGGCGCGGCGAGCACGCCGAGGCGGTGCGCCGGGCCGAAGACCTCGTCGGCTGGCTGGAACGCATCGAACCCGCACTGCTGGCCGGCATCCGGGTGGCCGCGCTCGGCGTGACAGCGGCGGCCGCGCAGGCCGCCGGCGCGCGGGTCCACGGCGACTCGGTGGCGGCGGACGCGGCGGTGGCCGCGGGCGAGCGGCTGCTGGCGCACGGCCGGATGTGCTCGGTCGTCGGGCAACCCCGCTCGGGGGAGCTCGGGCCGGAGGGCCGGGCGTGGCTGGCCCGGCTGGAGGCGGCGGCGACCGGCCTGACCGGCCGGGGCGACGCGGAAAAGTGGGCGGTCGCGGCGGCGGCGTTCGGCTACGGCGCCGTGTACGAGCAGGCGATCTGCCGCTGGCACGAGGCCGAAGCCCTGCTGGCGGCGGACGGCGACGCCGGCGCGTCCCTCGAAGCGGCCCACGAGGTGGCGCTCCGCCTCGGCGCGATCCCGCTGCGCGACGCCGTCCGGGACCTGGCGCACCGCGCCCGCGTCGAGCTGGTGGGCGCCGAACCCGCCGCCCCGGCCCGGTCGGTCACCAACCCGCTGACCGAGCGCGAGCGCGACGTCCTCGAGCGCGTGGCACTGGGCCGCACGAACCGCCAGGTCGGCGAAGAGCTGTACATCAGCGAAAAGACGGTGAGCGTCCACCTGTCCCGCGTGATGGCGAAACTCGGCGCGAGCCGCCGCGCGGAAGCGGTCGCCATCGCCTACGACCGCGGCCTGCTGACGGCCCCCACCGCCGAACCCGCGTGATCAGGCCCGTAACTCGCGTGATTGAAGCCGGAACTCGCGTGATCACAGCCGTTACGGCTTCAATCACGCGAAATCCGGCCCGGATCACGCGAGTTACGGGTCAACGGGGGAGGCGGCGGAGGGCCTTCAGGCCGAATGTCATGCCGCGGGACCACAGCGAACCCGGGATTGCGCGCGGCGGCCGGAGGGCGAAGCCGCGCTGCAGGGCGATCGACTGGGACTCCGTGTACTTCAGCAGGCCTTCGGCGCCGTTGCGGCGGCCGACGCCGGAGTCCTTCATCCCGCCCATCGGCACGCCGACGCTGCCGAACGTCGCCGCGTAGCCCTCGTTGACGTTGACCGTCCCGGCCTTGAGCCGGGCCGCGACCTCCCAGCCCGCACGGCCGTTGCGGGACCAGACGCTGGCGTTGAGCCCGAACGGCGTGTCGTTGGCCCGCTGGATGGCGTCGGTGACGTCGGTGTAGCCGTAGATCGACACGACCGGCCCGAACGTCTCCTCCGCGAACGGCAGCATGTCCGGGGTGACGTCCGCCAGCACGGTCGGCTCGTAGAACAGCGGGCCGAGGTCGGGCCGGGGACGGCCGCCGGTGAGCACCGACGCGCCCTTCGCGCGGGCGTCCTCGACGTGCGCCGACACCGCCGCGAGCTGCTCTTCCGACGTCAGCGAGCCCATCTGGGCGTGGTAGTCGAGCGCGCCGCCGAGACGCAGGGCCGCGGTCCGCGCCACGAACGCGCGGGTGAACTCCTCGCGGATGTCCTCGTGGACGTAGATCCGCTCGACCGACACGCACAGCTGCCCGGCGGAGGAGAAGCACGCCGTCACCGCGCCCGTCGCGGCCTTCGCGACGTCGGCGTCGGGCAGCACGACCATCGGGTTCTTGCCGCCGAGCTCGAGCGAATAGGACGTCAGCCGCTTCGCCACCTGGCCGGCCAGCTCCTTGCCGGTCGGCGTCGAACCGGTGAAGCACAGGTAGTCCGACTCCTCGACCAGCGCGGTGCCGATCTTCGAGCCGCGGCCGAGGACGATCTGCCAGGTCCCGGCGGGCAGCCCGGCCTCCTCGGCCAGCTCGTGCAGCCACAGCGCCGAAAGCGCGGTCTGGTTGTCCGGCTTCTGCACCACGGCGTTGCCCGCGGCCAGTGCCGGCAGGACGTCCATCGCCGTCAGGGCGAGGGGGTAGTTCCACGGCGAGATGATCCCGACGACGCCCTTCGGGTGACGGATCTCGCCGGCGCGGGTCAACCCGGGGATCACACCGGCGATGCGGCGCGGGGCGAGGATCTTCGCGGCGTGCCTGCCGTAGTAGGCCGCCACCAGCGCGGTCGCGCTGACCTCGTCGAACGCGTCGAGCCGGGCCTTGCCCGCTTCGACCTGGACCAGGTCGAGCACCTCGTCCTGCCGGGCGAGCACCAGGTCGTGCAGGCGGGTGAGGACGCGGGCGCGCTCGGCGGGGGAGCGGTCCGCCCACGCCCGCTGCGCCGTCCGCGCGTCGTCGAACACCGCGCGGACGTCGGCGTCGGTGGCCTGCGGCAGGGTCGCGATCGGCTGCCCGGTGAAGGGCGCGCGCATCCGGATCGGCGCCGAGTCCGCGCCGCCCGCCACGCGGGCGACGAGCTCGGCCGCCCGCGCCGAGCCCGGCGCCCCGGCGATGCCACCGACGGTCGGCGGCAACGGGGTGTCTTCGAGGGCGTTCGCGGGGGTCGTGCTGGTCATGACGTCTCCGTTCCGCGGCGTCCGGAGTCCGCGCGACGCCGCGCAGGGGTTACCGACGAGTACACCATACCGTCGGTACGTCAGATGTCCAGTCTGATGTGAATCAGATTCATGTATTGGGCGGGTGCAGCGGCGGCAGCTGGTAGTTCGGCTCGGTCGGTTCCTGCTGGGCCGGAGGCTGGGCCGGGTGCTGCTGTACCGGGTGCTGCTGGGCCTGCGTGACGCCGCCGTAGGGATCGCCGGGCTGCTGCGCCGGGAACGGCTGCGACGCCGGACCGTCGTACGGCGGGCGCTGCGGGCCGGTCTGCGGCGGCGCCTGGGCGGGGAACGGCTGTGACGCCGGATAACCCTGGTACGGCTGCGCGAACTGGGCCGGCGGCATCGGGTACGGCCGCGACGGCTGCTGGTACGGCCCCGGCGGCCCGCCCGGGGCCGCGGCGGGCGCGCGCCGCCCGGCCAGTACCGCGAGCACCAGCGCCAGCAGGGCGACGATCCCGCCGCCGAGCAGCAGCCAGAACCCCGCCCCCGTCGCGTAGTGCGACCGGATCGTCCCTTCGTCGGACTCGTAGCTCAGGGTCGCCGAGACGTCCATGCCCAGCATCCACACCGCCGCGGTCACCCCGGCGGCACCCGCCACCAAGGCCGTCCGGGCACCCGAGCGCACGCCGGGGCCGGTCGAGCGGCGCGTACCGGCGAGCGCCAGCCCGGCTCCGGCCAGCAGCACCACCGCGGCGGTGGTGAGCGGGATGCCGTACCGCGCGACGTGGGTGTTGTCGTAGAACTTCTTCGCCTCGTCACCGGGCTCGACGGAGAACGAGCGCGACCAGGCGCTGATCGTCTGGCTGCTCTCCGTCTTGCCGTCCACGACCTGCTCGAACGACGTCTGCGGCAGGAACGACCCGGCGATCACCAGCGCCGCGGCGAGGACGCCGAGGATTCCGGCGATCAGCCGGAACAAGGCGCCCGGATCGGCCGGCGGCTGCGCGGGTGGCGGGCCGTAAGGGTGCGGATACGGGGCGGCGGTCATCGAAACTCCCCTCGTTCGGGGGGATTGGACCACGAATCCGGCTGCGGGATAAGGGGCAAAGCACCCTTGTGGCGCCGCGCTGGTCAACTCGGCGCAGTGGTGGCGTCCGCGTAGAGCAGGACGGCGATGCGCTTCCACTCGTCCAGGAGCCGGCGGCGCCGGGTGGGGTCGCCGCCGAGCTCGGCGTCCAGCGCCAGACCGCGGGTGAGGTGCACGGTGAGCCAGAACAGCATCTCCGCGCGTTCCGGCGGGAGTTCGCCGGCGACCTGGGTGACGTGCTCGAGCGTGGCCCGGCCGAGCGCGCGGTCGACCGGGCGGATGGCCGCGCGCAGCTCGGCGTCGGTGCGGGCGGCGACCCACAGCTCGGTGACGGCGGTCGAAAGCGTGCCGGAGTAGCCGGCCCACAGGAGGTCGATCGCCGCGGCGACGCCGCTGCCGCCGCGGGGCAGCTCGTCCAGCGACTCCGCGAGCCGGCGCCGCAGCTTCGTCGTCAGGTGCTCGACCGCGGCCGCCATCAGCTCGGCCTTCGCCGTGAAGTGGTGCTGCACCGCGCCCTTCGACACGCCCGCGCGGGCGCAGATCTCCTGGACCGACGTGCGCGCGTAGCCGACCTCGACCAGGCAGTCGATGGTGGCGTCGAGCAGTGCCGCGCGCGTCTGTTCGCGCCGCTGCGCCTGGGTCCGGTGCGTCGACTCGGTCACCGCGGCCTCCCTGCTTTACGTACGGGCCGGTCCGGAGGTACATTCCGCTCAGAACTTACATGCTGACCGTCATGTTTTCCAGCAGGAGGGGTCCCGTGCCACTGCAACTGCCGAAGAGCTCGTGGAACACGACCGAGCTCGAGGACCTCCGCGAACTCGCGCGGTCGTTCCTGCAGAAGGAAGCCGTCCCGCACCAGGAACGCTGGGCGGCCGAGAAGAAGGTCGACCGCGAACTGTGGACCAAGGCGGGCGAGGTCGGCCTGCTGTGCCTGTCCATCCCCGAGGAGTACGGCGGGGGCGGCGGCACCTTCGCCCACGAAGCCGTCCTCTACGAAGAGCAGGCCCGCGCCGGCGACAGCGCGTGGGGCGTCACCGTCCACAATGGAATCGTCGCGCACTACCTGCTCGCCTACGCTTCGGAGGAGAAGAAGCGCGCGTGGCTGCCGAAGCTGGCGAGCGGCGAGCTGGTCGGCGCGATCGCGATGACCGAGCCCGGTACCGGCTCCGACCTGCAGGGCATCAAGACCCGGGCGGTCCGCGACGGCGACCACTACGTGCTCAACGGCGCGAAGACCTTCATCACCAACGGGTTCCACGCCGACCTCGTCGTCGTCGCGTGCAAGACCGACCCCGACGCGGGCGCACAGGGCGTCTCGCTGATCGTGGTCGAGACCGACACCCCCGGCTTCCGCCGCGGCCGGATCCTCGACAAGGTCGGGATGAAGGGTCAGGACACCGCCGAGCTGTTCTTCGACGACGTCCGCGTGCCGGCCGGCAACCTGCTCGGCGACGCCGAGGGCCAGGGCTTCGTTCAGCTCATGCTGCAGCTGCCCCAGGAACGGCTGATCATCGCCGTCACCGCGGTGGCCGGGCTGGAGGCCGCGGTCGACCTGACGCTGGCGTACACCAAGGAGCGCACGGCGTTCGGCCGGCCGATCTTCTCCTTCCAGAACACCAAGTTCACCCTCGCCGAGGCGGCCACGGAAACCGCCGTCGCGCGGGCCTTCCTCGACCAGTGCATCGAACGGCACCTCAAGGGCGAGCTCGACGTCCAGGGTGCGGCGATGGCGAAGCTGTGGACCACCGAGCGCGTCAACAAGGTGATCGACGACTGCGTGCAGCTGTTCGGCGGCTACGGCTACATGACCGAGTACCCGATCGCGCGCGCCTGGGCCGACGTCCGGATCTCCCGGATCTTCGGTGGCACCAGCGAGATCATGAAGGAAATCATCTCCCGCTCGCTCTGAAGGGACCCGACATGAAGGCAGGTCCGCTCAGCGGCCTGAAGGTGGTCGAACTCGCGGGCCTCGCGCCCGGCCCGTTCGCCGCGATGATCCTCGCCGACCTCGGTGCCGACGTCGTCCGCGTCGACCGCGCGCAGCCGGGGGAGGACGTCATCGGCCTCGGGACCGACCCGCTCGCCCGCGGGCGGCGGTCCGCCGGCATCAACACCAAGACGCCCGAAGGCGTGGAGCTGGTGCTGAAGCTGTGCGACACCGCCGACGTCCTCATCGAGGGCTTCCGGCCGGGTGTCGCCGAGCGGATCGGGCTCGGGCCCGACGTCGTGCACGCCCGCAACCCCTGGCTGGTCTACGGCCGGATGACCGGCTGGGGCCAGGACGGCCCCCTGGCCAAGGCCGCCGGGCACGACATCAACTACATCGCCGTCGCCGGCGCGCTCGAACCGATCGGGCGCGCGGGCGAACGGCCGGTGCCACCGCTGAACCTCGTCGGCGACTTCGGCGGCGGCGGGCTGCTGCTCGCGATGGGCATCCTGGCCGCACTGCACGAACGGAACACCTCGGGCCGCGGCCAGGTCGTCGACGCGTCGATGGTCGACGGCGCCGCGCTGCTCACCACCAGCCTCCACGGCATCAAGGCGGCCGGCCTCTGGTCGGACGAGCGCGGCGAAAACATGCTCGACGGCGGTGCCCCGTTCTACGACACCTACGAAACCGCGGACGGCAAGTACGTCGCCGTCGGCGCGATCGAGATGCGGTTCTGGGGCGACCTGGTCAAGGTCCTGGACCTGGACCCGGCCGAGCTGCCGTTGCACGTCGACAAGGCGCAGTGGCCGAAGCTGCGGGAAATCGTCGCGGGCGCGATCGTCCGGCACACCCGGGACGAGCTCGTCGCGCGCGCCGAAGGCACGGACGCGTGCCTGACCCCGGTGCTGTCGCCCGCGGAAGCGGCGTCGCACCCGCACAACGCGGCCCGCGGCACGTTCGTGGAGATCGGCGGCATGGTCCAGCCGGCGCCGGCGCCGCGGTTCGACCGGACCCCGCCGGACACCCCGGAAGCCCCGCGCACCAGAGGTTCCGACACCGAGGCCGTGCTCGCCGAACTGGGCGTCACGAACCTAGGGGAGCTGCGTGAAGCCGGGGTGATCGCCTAGTTCTTCGCGAGGTCGGGGCGCACGACCGAGTAGATGACGTGGTCGCGCCACTCGCCGTCCCGGAAGTCGTAGCCGCGAAGGACGCCTTCGCGCGTGAAGCCGGCTTTCTCGAGCGAGCGCTGTTCGGCGCGGTTGCCGACCTCGGTCGTCGCTTCGACGCGGTTCAGCTGCGTGTGCGCGAACAGGTAGGTGACGAGCAGGCGCTGGGCTTCGGTGCCGTAGCCGTGGCCGCGCGCTTCCTGGACGAGCACCAGGCCCACGTTCCAGCAGAACGACGCCGGCCCGGTGCGGGTGCGGTGCCAGGAGAGCAGCCCGAGCACGCGGCCGCCGAGCGTCGGCACGAGCATGCCGCCGTCGGTGCCGAGCATCCCGGTCTCCAGCCAGCGGCGGCGCAGGTAACCGGGGTCGTGCCAGCCGAACCACTGGTGCTCGCCCGCCGCGACGGGGTCGTTGGTCAGCCGTTCGAGAAGCTCGAGATCGGCCTCGGCCACCGGCCGGAGCTCGACTCTGGAACCATCGTCGTCCATCCGGAGACCTTATCGGCCGCTTGACCGGAAACGGGGCAGCCGAGCGGCGGATCGCCCGGTCGAGCCACGCCCGGTCACCCCACGCCATCAGGAGCCGGGCCGCGCCGCTCCCGTCAGGAGAAACCGCCGTGCCGGCCTTCGCCGTTCGCGAAGCGGGCCGCGCCGTCGACCGCCTCCGCCGCCAGGACGCCGGTGCCCATCGCCGCGGCGAACTCCGCCGCCAGCGCGTCCTCTTCGGACTCGCCCCACTGCGTCAGCGCCGACAGCCGGTCGCCGCGCAGGCACGCCTGCGGGAACGCCGCGAGCTGCCGGGCCAGCTCCTGCGCCGCCGTCACCGCCTCGCCCGCCGGCACCAGGCGGTTGGCCAAGCCGATCTCGAGGGCCTCGGCGGCCTCGACCGGCCGTCCGGTGAGGATCAGGTCCAGCGCCCGCGACTGGCCGATCAGGCGCGGCAGCCGCACCGTCCCGCCGTCGATCAGCGGGACGCCCCAGCGGCGGCAGAAGACGCCGAACACCGCCGTGGTGTCCGCGACCCGCAGGTCGCACCACAGCGCCAGCTCGAGGCCGCCCGCGACGGCCGGCCCGTGCACCGCCGCGATCACCGGTTTGCCGAGGACCAGCCGGGTGGGGCCCATCGGGCCGTCCCCGTCCGGGTGTGTCCGGTTCATCCGGCCGGTGCCGATCGCCTTGAGGTCGGCGCCGGCGCAGAACGCGCCACCGGCCCCGGTCAGCACCGCGACCGCCGCGTCCGGATCGCTGTCGAAGGCGCGGAAGGCGTCGGCCAGTTCGGCCGCGGTCGGCCCGTCGACGGCGTTGCGCGCCGCCGGGCGGTCGAGGGTGATCGTCGTCACCGCGCCGTCGCGCTGCACCTGGACGTTCCGGGACATCGCCGCTCCTGGGGTCGATCGAGGTGTCTTCCGCGCACGCCTTCCCTACAGTATTGGGATGGCCACTCCCAGGACGGGGACGGCGAGCCGGGGAGGAAGCGCATGTCGGGTGGCATGAAGAAGATTCTCATCGTGGGCGTGGTCGCGCTCGTGCTGTTCCTCCTGATCACCCAGCCCCAGCAGTCGGCCGACTTCGTGCACCGCGTGCTCGGCTGGCTGAAGGACGGCGCCGAAGCGATCGTCACGTTCTTCCGGGCGCTCTTCTCCTGACCTCGCCCTTCTCCGTGCCGGTACCGCCACGGGCGGTACCGGTGGCTACTCTGCGTGTTAACGGACGGTAAATCACCCTGCGTCACCGATCCCGGATTTCGGACTGCAACGCTCGACCATCCGGGTGGATTGCGGTCGAAAACGCGCAGGTCGGCGAATTCGTGGCACCCGGGGTCTGGCGAAGGAGACCACCCCGGCCCTACGGTGCTCACATTGCGTGATCAGGTGGTTCGCCACTCCCCTCGGAGAGCCCCGGTACGCAGGCATTTTCCTCTCAGCAAGGTGCAGGTTGGTGCGTGCGGCACCACCGCGTGGGACAGGCGTCAGGCCCTGTCCGTCGGGGACCTACATAGGAGGCAGGGATGACCGGAGATCCCGGAGTGGACGCGTTGATCCGGCAGTGGGCCGCCGAGCGCGAGCAGACCCCCGAGGAGCAGGAGGTCGACCGGATCGCGTCCGAGTGGCTGGCCGATGCGCCACCGCAGGCCGCCCCGGGCATCCCCGGCCAGCGCGCCCGGTCCGGACCGTCGCGGTTCGTCCCGGTCGAGTCGGCCGACCCCGGCTACCTCGATGCCATGCGCCGCCGGCTGCCGGGGGTGCCCGAAGAACTCCTCACCGCCGCCGCGGGCTGGTGGCAGATGGTCGGCGGCGTCGCCGAGGCCGAGGAGTGGTGGGACGCCGGCCTCAGCCCGCTCGACCAGCGGGCCCTCGACTACCGGGCGGCCGGCCTCGCGCCGTCCGACCTGAGCAGGCGGCTCGGCCCGATGACCGTCCTGCAGCACCTGCGCCGCGGCAGCGCCCCGGCCTGGTGCGTGGCCCGGCTCGCGCGTCAGCAGAAGTCTGCCTGACGAGCCGGTTTCCACTCGGCCGGGTGACCCGGTGTGGTGAGACGATCGGGACGACCCGCGTAACGCTAACCTGCGCGGGCTCGTTGACCTTTCGTCGACCACGCTGGAGGACCGGAGTTTCGTGCGCACCAGGACCGGAAAGACCGAGGACGACCCGACCGGCCCCCGTGCCGGTGAAGCCGCCCCCGCCGCACCGGCACCGCGCTCTCCGGGCGTGGCCGTGCTCACCCGGCTGATCGTGGTCCTCGCCGTGCTGGCCGTGGCCGGCGGCGGGATCTGGCTCGTCACCCGCGCCGCGACGCCGGAGGCGAGCCCGACGACCACCGAAATCCCCGCCCTGCAGGTCAAGGCGGCCGACGTTCGCCCGGGGTCGGTCGCTCCGGCCGGCGGTGCGGTGGCGGGCGGGGCCGAGCAGCAGACGAGCCCGCAGCAGGCCCGCTCGCGCAGCACCGGCCCGGCGACGCTCGCGCAGTGGGCGAGCCAGGTCGCCGCGGTCACCGGCGTCCCGGCGCGGGCGCTGTCGGCCTACGGCAACGCCGAGCTGGCGATGCGCGCGGACCAGCCGAACTGCAAGATCTCGTGGGCGACGCTGGCCGGCATCGGCCGCATCGAGTCCAACCACGGCCAGTACGCCGGCGCGGTGCTCGGCGCGGACGGGCGCCCGTCCAAGCCGATCGTGGGCGTCCCGCTCGACGGTTCCGCCGGCGTCCAGGCGATCGGCGACACCGACGGCGGCCGCTACGACGGCGACGCCGGAGTCGACCGGGCGGTCGGCCCGATGCAGTTCATCCCGGGCACGTGGCGCAAGTGGGCGTCCGACGGCAACGGCGACGGTCTCGGCGACCCCCAGCAGATCGACGACGCGGCTCTGGCGGCGGCCCGCTACCTGTGCGCGGGCGGCCGCGACATGGCGAGCCCGTCGGGGTGGTGGGCGGGGATCCTGTCGTACAACAACTCGACGGAGTACGCGCAGAAGGTGTTCGGCTTGGCGGATGGCTACGCCAAGGCGGCGCAGTCGGTGCGCAAACAGAGCTGATCGGCCACTTTCGTCGCCCCACCCGTCCCTGGGGGCTGACCCCGGATCCAGTCTATCGGCGACCACCGGCGGACAGCCGGAAAACGGCACTCGGCGACCGAACTGTCCACAATCAGCCCGGGCTGGGGACAACGCTGAGAGCCCGGCCACCTCGCCCGGCGACCGCGCGTTGTTCCTCAGCCGTCCAGTGCTAGCGTCGAAGCGTGCCAGCTTCCCCGCCACCGGCGGCTTCCCCCTGGGGACGGCGGATCGCGATCGTCGCGACCTGCCTGGTGAGCCTGCTCGTCTGCTGCGGCCTCGCCTGGTGGCAGTGGGACCGCTTCACGTCGGCCAACGGCACCTTCCAGAACCTCGGCTACGTCCTGCAGTGGCCGCTGTTCGGTCTCTTCCCGGCCTTCATGTTCTGGCGGATCCGGCAGCTGCGGCTGAAGGCGGCCGCCGAGCCGCGGGAGCCCGCGCCGGAGACCCGCGTCGCCGAGGTGCCCGCCCCCCGTCCCCGTCCCGGCGCCGCGGAGGCGCCGCGGACGGACGAGGACGAAGAGCTGGCCGCCTACAACCGTTACCTGCGCGAGCTGCACGCCCGCGACCAGCAGGCCGCAGAGTGAGGACCACGACCCGATGACCACCAGCACCGAAGGCGCCCACCAGACCGCGGTGCCGCTCGCCGGCCCCCTCGTCCGGTTCCGCACCGCCGCCTACGTCACCGGTGTCGGCCTGCTCGGCCTGTGCTTCGTGATGGTGCTGCGGTACGCATTCGGCAACCCGACGCCGTCGGCGGTCTACTCGCCGATCCACGGCGTGCTGTACATGATCTACCTGGTGCTGACCATCGACCTGGCGATCAAGGCCCGCTGGTCGATCAAGGGCACCGTGCTCGTGCTGCTGGCCGGCTGCGTCCCGTTCGTCTCGTTCCTCGTCGAGCGCCGGGTGACGCACAAGGTCAAGGCCGGGCAGAAGCTGTAGCCGCGGCCTGACGGCGGAAGGTCAGCGCCACCAGGACGGTGCCGGCCGCGATGACCGCGGCCGTGGCGAACGCCGCCGTCATGCCGTCGACCACGAGCTGCGGCCCGGTCGTGCCCGCCGCGGCCCCCGAGCGGGTCACCGAGCCGAACACCGTGACCAGAATGGCCAGCCCCAGGGTGCTGCCGACCTGCTGCATCGTCTGCAGCACGCCGCCCGCGGCACCCGCGTCCCCGGCGGGCACGGTGGCCATCACGATCACGTTCAGCGGCGCGAACGCCAGGCCGCCGCCCAGTCCCATCAGCAGCAGCGGCCCCAGCAACGCCGGGAAGTACGGGCTGTCCGTGGTGAGCAGCGCGAGCCAGGTGACGCCGGTGACCATCAGCACCGAGCCGGTCACGGCCAGCGGCTTCGGGCCGTAGCGGGGGAGCAGCCGCGGCACGAGCCTGCTGATGCCGAAGATCAGCACCGCCATCGGGAGGAAGGCGAACCCGGTGGCCAGCGCGGCGAAGTGGCGGATGTCCTGCATGAACTGGGTGAGGAAGAAGAACATCGACATCATCGCCATCGGCGCGAGGAAGAAGTTGACGTAGGCCGCGCTGCGGTTGCGGTCGGCGAACAGCCGCAGCGGGACCAGCGGCAGCGCCGTGCGGGCTTCGATGACGACGAAGCCGGCGAGCAGCGCCAGGCCGGCGGCGAGCGAGCCGAGCGTCACCGCGTTGCCCCAGCCGCCGGACGCGGCGTGGGTGAAGGCGAACACGAGCGCGCCGACGCCGAGGGTGCCGGTGACCGCGCCGGGCAGGTCCAGGTGCGCCCGGCGGCGTTCCGGTTCGGCCACGAACCGCGGGGCGAGCAGGGCGATCGCGACGCCGAACGGCACGTTGATGAACAGCGCGGCGCGCCACGAGATCCACTCGGTGAGCAGCCCGCCGACGATCAGGCCGATCGCGAAGCCGCCGCTGGACATCGCGGAGAACAGTGCCAGTGCGCGGACGCGGGCCTTGGCCTCGGTGAACGTCGTCGTGACCAGCGCCAGGGTGCTCGGACCCGCCATGGCGGCGCCGATGCCCTGCAGGACGCGGGCGGTGATGAGCAGCGTGGCGGAACCGGCGAGGCCGCCGGCCAGCGAGGCGAGCGTGAACACGGTGATGCCCGCGACGAACATCCGCCGCCGTCCGAACAGGTCGCCCGCCCGGCCGCCGAGCAGCAGCAGGCCGCCGAAGGCGAGGCTGTAGGCCGTCATCACCCAGGACAGGCCGGTGGCGGAAAACCCCAGGTCGGACTGGATGCGTGGGAGCGCGACGTTCATCACGGTCGCGTCGAGGACGAGCATGAGCTGGCAGGTGAGGATGATCGCGAGGACCAGCCCGCTGCGGTGGGGGCGCGCCGGCGCGGGCGCGCGGTCGATCGTCTGCTGCGACAAGGAATACTCCCCCAAGGAGCACGAGAGAAGCGGAGACTTTCTCCGCTTGGTGTGATCCGATAATATGGAGAGTGTCTCCGGATGCGCAAGTGAATTCGGAGAATCTCTCCGGTTACGTGGCGAGGAGGCCGGGATGCCGGGCACGGACCGTCCGATGCGCGCGGACGCGCGGCGCAACTACGAACGCATCGTCGCGACGGCGAAGGACCTCTTCACCGCGCACGGCGCCGACGTGCCGCTGGACGACGTCGCGAAGAAGGCCGGCGTCGGCGCGGGCACCCTGTACCGGCACTTCCCGACCCGGGAGAAGCTCTTCGAAGCGGTCTACCGCGACGAGATCGAGGTGCTCGCCGATCGCGCGTTCGTGCTGCACGACGAGCTGCCCCCGTGGGAAGCCCTCGAAGCCTGGCTGCTCGCCCAGGTGACCTGGGTGGTCGAGCGGTACAAGCTGGCGATGATCCTCAAGGAGTCGATCGACGCCGGCTCGGAGACCTTCCAGTACTGCCAGAAGCGGCTTCGCGAAGCGACGGGTGTGCTCGTCGAAGCGGGGCAGGACGCCGGGCTGCTCCGGCCGGACGTCGTCGCCGCGGACGTCCTGCGCCTCGGGCACGGCGCCGGCATGGCGGTGCGCAACTGCAGCCCGGAGGACGGCAAGCGCGTGCTGAACGTGATCCTGGACGGCCTGCGCGCCTGACGGCGGCTCAGCTTCCGATGCCGGTCATCGCGCGGACCTCCATCTCCGCCTGCTTCTCCGCGTCCGCCTTCGGCTTGCCCGCCAGCGTTCCGACGAACCCGCACACGAACGAGAACGGGATCGAGACCAGGCCCGGGTTCTTCAGCGGGAACCAGGCGAAGTCGACGCTCTTGAGGATCGCGTCCGGGGCACCCGAGACGACCGGCGAGAAGAGCACCAGCAGCAGGCACGCGATCAGGCCGCCGTACATGCCCCACAGCGTGCCGGTGGTGTTGAACCGCTTCCAGAACAACGAGTACAGCAGCGTGGACAGGTTCGCCGACGCCGCCACCGCGAACGCCAGTGCCACCAGGAACGCGACGTTCTGCCCGTTCGCCAGCACGCCGCCGACGATCGCCAGCGCACCCACCACGATCGCGGTCAGCCGTGCCACCCGGACCTCGTCCGCCGGTTCGGCCTTGCCGCGCTTGAAGATGTTCGCGTAGACGTCGTGGGCGAACGAGGCCGACGCGGTGATCGTCAGCCCGGCGACCACCGCGAGGATCGTCGCGAACGCCACCGCGGCGATCACGCCCAGCAGCAGCGTTCCGCCGATGTGCAGTGCCAGCAGCGGCGCCGCCGAGTTCTCCCCGCCCGGCGCGGCCTTGATCTCGTCCGCGCCGACCAGCGCGGCCGCGCCGAAGCCGATCACCAGCGTGCACACGTAGAAGATGAGCATGCACACGGTGGCCCAGACGACCGAGCGGCGCGCCTCGAAGGAGTTCGGCACCGTGTAGAAGCGCATCAGCAGGTGGGGCAGCGAGGACAGGCCGAGGACCAGGGCCAGCGCGAGCGACACGAAGTCGAGCTTGGTGGTGTTGTCCTTGCCGTAGGAGCCGCCCGGTTCCAGGAGGTGCTCGCCCAGCGGGCTCTTCTCCGTCGCGGCCGAAAGCAGGTTCGAGAAGCTGAAGCCGTACTTGCCGAACAGGAACACCGCCATCAGCACCACGGCCAGCATCAGCACACCCGCCTTGATGATCTGCACCCACGTGGTGCCCTTCATCCCGCCGACCAGGACGTAGAGCACCATGACCAGGCCGACCACGCCGATCACCAGCGCCTGCCCGAGCCGGGTGTGGATGTTGAGCAGCAGGGCGACCAGGCCGCCGGCGCCCGCCATCTGCGCCAGCATGTAGAACAGGGAGATCACCAGGGTCGACGTCGCCGCCGCGGCCCGCACCGGGCGCTGGTTCATCCGGAAGCTGATCACGTCGCCCATCGTGAACCGGCCGGTGTTGCGCAGCAGCTCGGCGATCAGCAGCAGGTCGACCAGCCAGGCGACCAGGAAGCCGATCGAGTAGAGGAAGCCGTCGTACCCGTGGACGGCGATCGCGCCCGCGATGCCGAGGAACGACGCCGCAGACAGGAAGTCGCCGGAAAGCGCGATGCCGTTCTGGCGGCCGGTGAAAGCGCTGCCCGCGGCGTAGTAGTCCGACGTCGAAGAGGTCCGGCTGCCGGCCCGGTAGACGACGTACAGCGTGATCGCCACGAACAGGGCGAACACGACGGTGTTCACGATCGGATCGCTGGCAGCCACCCCACCGGCGGCGAGCGTGGTCATCGGCGCTGCTCTTCCACCAGGCCGGCGCGGGCCCGGAGCGCGGCGACCTGCGGATCGAGCCGGCGGCGCGCGTAGCGCAGGTACAGCCAGGTGACCAGCGCGGTGCTGGCGAACTGGCCGAGGCCGAGCAGGATGGCCACGTTGACCTGGCCGAACACCTTGCGGCTCATGAAGTCGTGCGCGTAGGCGGCCAGCAGCACGTAAGTCATGTACCAGGCGAAAAAGGCGAAGCTCATCGGGAAGACGAACCCCCGGAACCGGCGGCGCAGCGAGACGAACTCGGGGCTGGCCTGGATCGCGGGGTAGTCGGGGCCGGTGCGGGCGGCGGGCGTGCCGGGCCGGACCCCGGCGGGGTGGTGGTCCCCGGCGGGCAGGACCGGTATCCGGCTCGTCTCCTCGAGGGCGTTGCCCGGCGCGGGCCGCGCTACGTCGTACATGGTGCCTCCGGCAGAGCCTCCGTGGCGGCGGGCCCGGGCGCCTGCGGGCAGGGCGCCGGACCGCCCTTGCGGACTGCGAGGGCACATCGTAACTAGGCCGTCCGGCCCATGCCGAAGGTGGCCGGACCGTCCGGTCGGTCCGCCCGGACGGTATTCGTTTTCCTGTCGAACACGTCGGGCGGCGTCGAAAGGGCGATCGGCGACAAGGGATGCGCGGAACGTCCGTAATGCTGAAAAGAATTGTGACGGCACGTTGTCAAGGCCGGAGGGAACTACGACAAACGGGGTAACGGTGTGGATCATCCCTGCTTGCTGGTTACGGAAGGTAGCCGAATCGCGGGGGCGATAGGGCTGATGCGTGTGTTCCGGCGGCGGCAGGAGGGTGAAGGTCCACTGGTCAGCGCGCTGTTTCGAAAGAAATCACCGGGTCGGTGCAGGGTGGCGCAGAACGCCACAACATCGGGCACACCTTGAGACTTGACCCACCCGTTGGTGGTACGCAGTGTAGATCGTCCGAGGGACACTGCTACCCTGCCTGGGCTAATCGGGTGACGGCCGGAGGCTCTTGGGTTCCGCTTCCGGTAACCGGAATTGCCTCTTCGGCGGCGGTGAGGCGTAATGTCCGGGTCCGTGTCCGGCCGGGAAAGCACTTTTCCCTGGTCAGCGCCCGAACGGGGAACACAATTGACCGCAAGGGCATCGGGGGTACGATTCTTTGGCCCAGCTGACCGCAGCGATGGATTGGCACCGATAAAGTTGATCTCGATCACCGTGCACTCCGCAACTTGCGACGTGCACGTGCATAGTCCCGGGCAGCACAGTCCCGGGCACGGGACGGGGCGGTGCCCGCCCGACGACGGGCGCGCGGACGGCGGGGCGGCCGGGGACGAGCGAGGGCGCCGGGAAAGCGGCAGGGTGGGGACGGCACGGCCGTCCGACGGCCTGCTGCGAGCCGGGACGCCGCGCCGCCGACGCGGATCCATGACGCCGGACAGGGAGTCACTCACGTGACCGTTGCAGGAGAAGGTCAGGTGCCCGTCGGGGAACTGCTCGGCCGAGCGCCCCGGCGGTCGAAGGGGAAGGCCGTGTGGCGCGCCCTCGTGCAATGGCGCGACTGGAGCCTGCCCGTCAAGCTTTCCGCCGTCACCGTCGTGCCGATCGTCCTCGCGCTGGTGCTGGGCAGCACGACGATCGCCGCGCAGGTCGGCCGCTCGGACGACTACCAGCGGCTCGACCGGCTCGTCGCGCTCGGCGGCGGGGTGCGCGCGCTCACCGGCGCACTCCAGCAGGAGCGCACGATCACCGCGGCGATGCTGACCGAGGGCACCGTTGGCGGCACCCCCGAACTGGCCGCGGCGCGCACGGCCACGGACGCCGCGACCGGCCCGTTCACCGCGGAGCAGGCCCGCGCGGCCGAAGCCGAGCCCGGTGTGGCCGGAGCCGCGGGCGCGGCCACCGCGCAACTGGGCAACGTCGCCTTCCTGCGCCGTCAGGTCGACGGCGGCCAGCTCGACTCCGGCCAGGCCATCACCGCGTACGCCGCCGTCACCGGGTCGCTCATCAGCCTCGACACCGCGGTCACCGCGGGCGCCGGCGACGGCACCCTCGGCGGCACGCCGGCCGGGCTGCACGAGCTGCTGGTCGCCGGCGAGCAGGTGTCGATCAGCCAGGCACTCGTCTCCTACGGCATCGGCCGCGGCGCGCTCACCCCGAGTGAGCTCGCCACCCTGCGCGCCGCCGAGCTGCGGCTCGCCGACCGGCTCGTCGACTTCCGGTCCGCGGCGGGCGACACGCTGCAGCGCGATTTCGCGGCGATCGCCGAAGGCACGCAGGCGCAGAGCCGGGCCCGGATGGTCGAGACGGTGCTGAACGCATCGAGCGGCGCGGTGGACGACGCGTTCCGCGCGCTGCCTGCCGCGGACTGGAACGCCGCCTCCGCCGCGATGCGCACGCAGATCGGCCAGGTCGCCGACCGGCTCGGCGCGTCGGCGTCGCAGACGGCGGCGAACCTGGTCGACGAGTCCAGCAGCGGCGCCGGCCTGCTCGCGGTGCTGCTGTTCGCCGCGATGGTGCTGGCCGTCGCGGTCGTCTTCCTCATCACCCGGCAGCTCCTGCGCTCGCTGAAAGTGCTGCGCCGCAGCGCCCTCGACGTCGCCGAGACCGCGCTGCCGGCGGCGGTCCGCAACATCCAGGAGGGCCGCGCGCAGGGCACCGACGTGCAGCCGGTCCCGGTGCTGACCAACGACGAGGTCGGCGAGGTCGCGCGCGCCTTCGACAAGGTGCACCACCAGGCCCTGCGGCTGGCGACCGAGCAGGCCGCGATGCGCACCGGCTACGGCAGCGTGTTCGTCAACCTTTCGCGGCGCAGCCAGAGCCTGGTGCAGCGGCAGCTGCAGCTGATCGAGCAGCTCGAGCGGGACGAGGAGGACGCCGACCAGCTGGCGACGCTGTTCCAGCTCGACCACCTCGCCACCCGGATGCGGCGCAACAACGAGAACCTGATGGTGCTGTCGGGTGCCGAGCCGGGCCGCCGGTCCGGGAAGCCGGTCGGCACCACCGACATGCTCCGCGCCGCGGTGTCGGAGATCGAGCAGTACCAGCGGGTCCAGGTGCAGCCGCCGCCCCCGGCCCGGATCGTGGGCTACGCCGCGAGTGACCTGATGCGCCTGGTCGCCGAGCTGCTGGACAACGCCACGGCGTTCTCCGCGCCGGAGACCACGGTGACCGTGGCGTCGCGGCTGGGCGAGGACGGCTCGCTCAACATCGACATCCTGGACAAGGGCATCGGCATGAACGAGGCCGAGGTCGCCGAGGCCAACACCCGGCTGACCGAGGCCGGATCGGTCGACCTGGTCACGTCGCGGCGCATGGGCCTGTTCGTCGTCGGCCGGCTGGCCAGCAGGCACCGGGTCGGGGTGTCGCTGCACGGCGGCAAGGACATCGTGGGCGTCCGCGCCACGGTCGTCGTCCCGGCGGAGCTGGTGACGCCGGTGACCGACGGCCCGGCGACCGGCCCGATCGGCGCCCTGCAGCAGCATCCGGCGAGCCCGGCGGCGGGCCACCAGCTGCCCCGCCGCCCGGTCAACGGCCACGCCCGCCCGCGGCCGGTGGTGCCGCAGCAGCCGGCGATGGGCGAGGAGCGGTGGCCCTCGGCGAGCGACCTCGCCGGCCTGTCCGGCGGCCAGGCCGTGCGCCCGCCGTCGGACCTGGAGATCTCCGGCACGGCCCTGTTCGCCCCGATCGCGAAGGACGACGACGTCCCGCCGCAGCGCCCGGCCCTGCCGCCGGTGCCCGCGGTGCTGCCGTTGCCGTTGCCGTTGCCGTTGCCGTTGCCGCAGCCGCAGCCGCAGCCGCAGCGGCCGCCGGTCCCGCAGCCGCCGCGGGCGGACGACCTGCCGGCGGGCAAGGACCTGTTCACGGCCAACGAGACCACGCTCAGCGACTGGTGGCAGGAGGCGACCGCGGTCTCGGAGCCGCCCCCGCCGCCGACCCCCGACCGCTCGGAGACGACGCCGATCTTCGACGAGATGCTGTCGGCGTGGTTCCGCGAGGACAAGCCGGCGGCCGGCGAGGAACCGGCCGCATCCCAGGAGGCACCGCCGGAGGCGACACCGCCGGAGCGGCGCAGCTGGGACTTCGCGAGCGACGAGAACTTCCGCACGGTCCAGGCGGTGACGAAGTCCGAGCCGACGGCGTTCACCGAGGCAGGCCTCCCGCGCCGCCGCCGCGGCGAGCAGCTCCTCCCGGGCAGCGCGACCCCGGCCGGGATCACCCCCGAGCCGGCCCCGGCCCGCCCGGACCTGCCGGTCCGCGATCCCGCGGAGGTCCGCGGCCGGCTGAGCAGCTTCCAGCAGGGCGTGACCCGCGGCCGCCGCCAGATGCGCCAGGCCGCGGGGCAGCGGCCCAAGCCGGGCCAGCAGCGCGGGGCGGCTCAGCAGGCGGGAACGGATCCGTCGATCGTCCCGGGGCTGGGCACGGCCCAGGGCGCCGCGGGAGCGGTCGGACAGCCGGCCCAGCAGCCGACGCAGCAGCCGGGCTCCGCGCAGCAGGCCACCCCGCAGGCTCCGGGCTCGCCGGTAACGCCGGAGCGGGGTTCGGCCCAGCCGGTGTCGGGTGCGTTCGAGCAACCGGCGGCCGCGCAAGCCACCCCGCAGCCCGATGGCTCCCACCCCTCGACACCGCAGGACCCGGCGCCCACGCGCGGTTTGCAGCCTGGGCGGCAAGGGAATGTCTTCGCGGCCGGAGCCCAGCCGCCTGCGGACGGCTCCCCACCGGCTCCGTCGGGATCGGAGCAGAGTGCTCTGCCGCAGCCGTCGAAGGCCGCTTCGCAGCCCGCCGTTCCGCCGGAGCCCGGCCAAACCGCTTCGGAGCCGGCCGGTCTGCCCCAGCCGGGCGATGCCAAACCTCAGCGGGCCCAGCCATCGAAGGCCACTTCCCGGCCTGCCGCTCTGCCGCAGCCGGGCGGTGCCAAGTCTCAGCCGACTGCCCTGCCGCAGCCGGGCGGTGCCAAGTCTCAGCCGATTGCCCTCCCACAGCCGGGCGGAGGCAAGCCTCAGCCGGCTGCCCTCCCGAAGCGGTCCGCGGGTCTGCCGCAGCCGAACGGCCCGCGCCCGGAACTCCGCGGTCCCGAGCCGTCCGTCTTCCAGGAGTCCGGGCAGCTGCCCCTCGGGAACGGCCGTCCCGGCACCCCGGCCCCGCGCCGGGAAGAGACCGCGGTGGAGGCCACGACCGAGTGGAACTTCGGCACCGACGACGGGTGGCGCGCGGTGCAAGCGGTGTCCCAGTCGACACCCTCCACGTTCACTTCGGCAGGATTGCCCCGGCGCCGTCGCGGGGAGCAGCTGCTTCCGGGCAGCGCCGGAGGACCGTCCACCGGGGCCACGGCCCCCCGACCACAACGGGACGCACACGACGTGCGCGGCCGCCTGCGGAACTTCCAGCAGGGCATCGAGCGCGGACGCCACCGCACCGCGCAGGCGGCCGAGACCAATCACGAGACCTTGGAGGGTGAATGACCTCGCCGAGTAGCGCGCAGCCGACGCACAACCAGTTCGGCTGGCTGGTGAACGACTTCGCGGAGCGGGTGCCCGGTGTGGCCCACGCCGTGGTCGTCTCGGCGGACGGCTTGCTGCTGACCGCGTCGAACCGGCTCCCGCTCGACCGGGCCGACCAGCTCGCCGCGGTCGCCTCCGGGCTGGTCAGCCTCACCCAGGGCGCGGCCCGGTGCTTCGAAGCCGGCGCGGTCAACGAGACCGTCGTCGAGATGGAGCTGGGCATCATGGTGCTGATGTCGATCAGCGACGGCTCGTGCCTTGCCGTGCTCGCCGCCCCCAACTGCGACATCGGCCAGGTCGCCTACGAGATGACGATGCTCGTCGACCGGGTCGGCCAGATCCTCACCCCGGAGCTGCGTGCTCAGCTTCAGGGCTCCGGAGGGTCGCTGATCGGCGAACCGGTGGGATGATGGCGCGATGAGCACGGGGTCCGGATTCGACGGCGAACCACCCGAGGGGCGCAACCCCGCCGGGCGAGGGGACGACGGCACGTTCGCCGACGTCCTCAACGGGTTCACGCTGAATTCCGGCCGTGCCCGCCGGAAGCGCAAGAAGAGCAAGGAGTCCCCGCAACCCCCGGCCGCCGGTGCGCACGCGGCCGCGGATCCGCCGGCGCCCGCGCCGTCGGCCGACCAAGGAGATCGTGTGACCTCTTTAGTCTCTCCGCCCGGCAGTACCGACGGGGACAGCCCCCGACCGGGTGGCCTGTTCGACCCGGGCCCGCCCAGCGGCGAGTTCGTGATGCCCACGGTCTTCGAACAGCCGTACGCGCCGGAGGAGCTGACGGCGATCGTCCGGCCCTACGCGCTGACCGGTGGCCGCACCCGGGCCAACTACGCGCTGGAGCTGGAGACGCTGGTCTCCGCGAGGGACTACGCTGCCACCGGTGGCTTCCCCGAAGTGGCCGCGGAGCAGATCGAGTGCATTTCGATCATGGAAGAGTGCCGGACCCCCCGTTCGGTCGCCGAGATCGTTTCGGCGCTGCGGGTGCCTTTGGGCGTGGCCCGGGTGCTGATCAGCGACGCGGCGGACGCGGGGCTGGTCACGGTGCACAAGACGATTACGGGCAATGACGGCGCCGAGGCACATCTGGTGTTGATGGAAAGGGTTTTGAGTGGACTCCGTCGGCTTTAAGGCACCGCGGGACACCGCGCCCCCGACCATGACATCCGCCAAGATCGTGGTGGCGGGCGGTTTCGGCGCGGGCAAGACGACGTTCGTCGGATCGGTGTCGGAGATCGTGCCGCTGACCACCGAGGCGATGATGACCGACGCCAGCGTCGGCGTCGACAACCTCGACCACACGCCGAACAAGTCCACGACCACGGTGGCGATGGACTTCGGCCGGGTGTCACTGGACGCGGACCTGATCCTCTACCTGTTCGGCACGCCCGGGCAGCAGCGGTTCTGGTTCATGTGGGACGACCTGGTCCGCGGCGCGATCGGCGCGGTCGTGCTGGCCGACACGCGCCGGCTGGCCGACTCGTTCGCCCCGATCGACTTCTTCGAGGACCGGGGCCTGCCCTACATCGTCGGCGTCAACACGTTCGACGGCGTGCTCGAGCACGACATCAACGACGTCCGCGAGGCGCTGTCGATCGACCCGAACATCCCGATCGTCCGCTGCGACGCGCGGGACCGGGAGTCGACCAAGCAGACGCTGATCACGCTGGTCGAGTACGCCATGCGGCAGTGGATCGCCCTGCGGGCCGCCAACGCGAGGTGAGGCACCGAGGGCCCGGGGAACCCCCGGGCCCGGCGCGGTCACGCCCGGCGGAAGCGCAGGAGCACGACGCTGCCGTCGAACGTGCGCGACTCCACCAGTTCCAGGCCGAGCCGCGCGGTGCCCTCGGCGAACGGCCGCTTGCCGCCGCCGAGGACGACCGGGTGCACGAACACCTGGTACTCGTCGATCAGGCCCCGCGCGGTCAGCTCGGCGGCCAGGTCCGCGCCGCCCATGAGCAGCAGGTTCTTCCCCGGTTCGGCTTTGAGGGAGGCCACGGCGTCGCCGAGGTCGCCGCCGACGACCCGGGTGTTCCAATCCGCCTTCTCGAGCGTCCGCGAGAACACGACCTTCGGCGTCTCCCGCCACACGGGCGCGAAGGCGATGTCGTGCGGGTGGTCCGAGATCGACTCGGCGTTCGGCCAGTACCCGGACATCATGTCCCAGACCTTCCGCCCGTAGGCGAACTCGCCACAGCTCGCGGACAGCTCCCGCGAGTAGCCGGACAGCTCCACGCCCATGACCGGCCAGTCGAATTCGCCGTTCGGGCCCTCGACGCAGCCGTCGAGCGAAGTGTGGACCGCGTAGACGATCTCGCGCATTTCCGTCTCCTGGTGTTTCGGGGGCTGACACGAGGAGGTCGGAACCGCGGACACGGACCGGACACGCTCGCCGAAGAATCTTTCAGTACTCGTCGTGGCGGCGCCACCAGGCGCCGGGACCGTCGTCGCCGCGGCTCTCCTCTTCCCACGCTTCCTGGCGGCCGAGCGGCGTGACGTCGAGGTAGCGGTGCGACGCGAGGAACATTTCGCCGCCGCGTCCGGTGGTGAAGTAGGTGCGGTGGACGTCGTCGCCGTCGCGCAGGAACACGCTGACGCCGAAGCCCGTGCCGACGCCGCAGTCCTCGGTGAAGTCGCTGCCGTGCGCGGACACCCAGGGCACGTCCCAGCCCATGCGCGTCCGGTACCGCTCGATCTCGGCCAGGGGGGCGGGCGCGACGACCGTGAGCGTGACGTCGCGGGCGTGCAGGTGCGCCAGGTGCGGCAGGTTGTCCACGAGCAGGGAACAGCCGGGGCAGCCCGCTTTGTCGCCCGGGTGCAGCATGAAGTGGTAGACGATCAGCTGGCGGCGGCCGTCGAACAGGTCGAGCAGGCTTCTCTTGCCGTCGGCCGACTCGAACTCGTACGGCTTGGTGAAGGGCACCATCGGCAGCCGCCGGCGTTCCGCGGCGAGGTGGTCCGCCGCCTTCATGAGCTCCTTCTCCTTGACGAGCAGCGCGTCTCGCGCGGCCTGCCATTCCTCCGGCGAGACGATCTCGGGCAGCGTGGCGGTCATCGGGCGTCCTTTCCTCGGATGAAGCCGGTCAGGTCCTCGAAACTGGAGGTCCAGCCGTCGTCGTGGCCGTCGCGTTCGGCGGCGGTCGGGAAGCCCGACTGGACGAAGGTCATCTCGGTCTTGCCGTCGAGGTCGGCGAAGCCGATCGTCACGAGCGTTTCGGTGCGCAGGTCGCCTTCGGTGTCCCAGGCGAAGGTGAACACGAGCCGTTCGGGGGCGTCGATCTCGCGGTAGACGCCGTGCATCCAGTGCTCGTCGCCTTCGGGGGAGCGGATGCACGCCCGCCAGGCGCCGCCGGGCCGGGTGGCGAGGGTGACGGCGGCGCCGGTGTAGCCGTGCGGGCCGAGCCAGCTCGCCAGCTGGTCCGGCTCGGTCCACGCGGCGAAGACGAGCTCGCGCGGCGCGTCGAACACGCGCGTGATGGTCAGGTCAGGCATCGCCGGGCCCGCCGGTCAAGGTCCGCAGGTGCTCTTCGAGGCGGTCGAACCCGCCGTCCCAGAACCGGCGGTAGGTCGCGACCCAGTCGGCGACGCCTTCCAGGGGCTTGGCCTCCAGCCGGCAGGGCCGCCACTGGCGGGTGCGGCCGCGGGTGATCAGCCCGGCCTCCTCCAGCACCTTCAGGTGCCGGGACACCGCGGGCAGGCTCATCGGGAGTGGTTCGGCGAGCTCGTTCACCGTCGCTTCGCCCGCCGACAGGCGCGCGAGGATGGCGCGCCGGGTCGGGTCGGCGAGGGCCGAGAACGTCCGGCTCAGTGTGTCGGTCATTTCACCACCCTGTTAATTAACGAACCTATTAAATACCGGGCCGAGCAGGCCGCTGTCAAGGTTCTTCCAGGCTGCCGTGAGAGCCGCGTCACTGGTCCTCGGGTTTCCAACAGTAGGAAGTCAAAGTATTTTGGAAGGATGAGCAGCGACCTGTACCGCCCTGGGCACCCCGTCCGGTTCGTCACCGCGTCGAGCCTCTTCGACGGCCACGACGCCTCGATCAACATCATGCGGCGGATCCTGCAGTCGCAGGGCGCGGAGGTCGTCCACCTGGGCCACAACCGCTCGGTCGACGAGGTCGCCACCGCGGCCATCGCCGAGGACGTCCAGGGTGTCGCCATCTCGGCGTACCAGGGCGGGCACGTCGAGTACTTCTCCTACCTGGTCGAACTGCTCCGCGAGCGCGGCGCCGGCCACATCAAGGTCTTCGGCGGCGGGGGCGGGGTGATCGTGCGCGAGGAGATCGAGCTGCTGCACTCGCGCGGCGTCGCCCGCATCTTCTCGCCCGAGGACGGCTACGAGATGGGCCTGCCGGGCATGATCAACTTCATGGTCAAGGCCTGCGACGTCGACCTCGCGGCCGACGGGCCGGCACTGGACAAGGTGCTTTCCGGGGACGTCGCCGCGCTGTCGCGGGTCATCACCCAGCTGCAGGCGGAGCGGCTGCCCGGCGACCTGCTGAGCGGGATCACCGAGGCCGCGGGCCGGCGCGAGGTGCCGGTGCTCGGCATCACCGGGACCGGCGGCTCGGGCAAGTCGTCGCTCACCGACGAGCTGATCCGCCGCTTCCGCCTCGACCAGGAGGACAAGCTGCGGATCGCGGTGCTCGCCGTCGACCCGTCGCGGCGCAAGGGTGGCGGCGCGCTGCTCGGCGACCGCATCCGGATGAACTGCCTCGACGGCTCGCCGGTGTACTTCCGCTCGCTCGCGACGCGCACGACGTCGGGGGAGATCCCGGCCGGGCTGCGCGAGTCGATCCTGGCCTGCAAGGCCGCCGGGTACGACCTGGTGATCGTCGAGACGCCGGGTATCGGCCAGGGCGACGCCGGGATCGTCGACTTCGTGGACGAGTCGCTGTACGTGATGACGCCGGAGTTCGGCGCCGCCTCGCAGCTGGAGAAGATCGACATGCTCGACTTCGCTGACGTCGTCGCGATCAACAAGTTCGAGCGCCGCGGCGCCGAGGACGCCCGCCGGGACGTCGCCCGCCAGCTCGTGCGCAACCGCGAGGCCTTCTCGCAGGGCCCGGAGGACATGCCGGTCTACGGCACGAGCGCCGCGAAGTTCAACGACGACGGCGTCACCGCGCTGTACCAGCACCTGCGGGGCATGCTCGCCGAGCGGGGCCTCGGCGTCTCCGCGGGGACGTTGCCGCAGGTCGAGGGCAAGGTCTCGACGGACGCTTCGACGATCATCCCCGGCAACCGGTCCCGGTACCTGGCCGAAATCTCGGACACCGTGCGCGGCTACCACGCGAAGACCGAGCAGCAGGTCGCCGCGATCCGCAAGCGCGACGCGCTGGCCCTCGCCCGCGGTGAGCTGGCCGGGGTGGACGCCTCGACCGACGCGCTCGACGGGCTGCTCGCCGCCGCCGGGTCCGAGGTGGACGGCGAGTCGACCCAGCTCCTCGAGCGGTTCCGGGCGCTGGCGGAGGAGTACCGCAAGGACGAGCTGGTCGTGAAGATCCGCGACAAGGAGCTGCGGACGCAGCTGTGGCGGGACACGTTGTCCGGCAACCGGATCCCGCGCGTCGCCCTGCCGCGGTACGCCGAGTCCGGCGAGCTGCTGTCGTTCCTGCGCCGGGAGAACCTGCCGGGCTACTTCCCGTACACCGCGGGTGTCTTCCCGTTCAAGCGCGAGGGGGAGGACCCGGCGCGGATGTTCGCCGGCGAGGGCGACGCGTTCCGCACCAACCGGCGGTTCAAGCTGCTGTCGGCCGACTCGGAGGCCAAGCGGCTCTCCACGGCGTTCGACTCGGTGACGCTCTACGGCCACGACCCCGACACGCGCCCCGACATCTACGGCAAGGTCGGCACGTCGGGGGTGTCCATCGCGACGCTCGACGACATGAAGGCCCTCTACGACGGCTTCGACCTGACCGCGCCGAACACGTCGGTGTCGATGACCATCAACGGGCCGGCGCCGACGATCCTGGCCTTCTTCCTCAACACGGCGATCGACCAGAAGCTCACGGAGTTCCGCGACGAGCACGGCCGCGAGCCGTCCGAAGCCGAAGCCGCGGAGCTGCGCGAGTGGGTGCTGAAGAACGTGCGCGGCACCGTCCAGGCCGACATCCTCAAGGAGGACCAGGGCCAGAACACCTGCATCTTCTCCACCGAGTTCAGCCTCCGGATGATGGCCGACATCCAGGAGTGGTTCATCGAGCACCAGGTGCGGAACTTCTACTCGGTGTCGATCTCCGGCTACCACATCGCCGAGGCCGGGGCGAACCCGATCTCGCAGCTGGCGTTCACGCTGTCCAACGGCTTCACCTACGTCGAGTCGTACCTGGCCCGCGGCATGGACATCGACGACTTCGCGCCGAACCTGTCGTTCTTCTTCTCCAACGGCATGGACGCCGAGTACTCGGTGCTCGGCCGGGTGGCGCGGCGGATCTGGGCCGTGGCCATGCGCGAGCGCTACGGCGCGAACGAGCGGTCGCAGAAGCTCAAGTACCACGTGCAGACGTCCGGGCGATCGCTGCACGCGCAGGAGATGAGCTTCAACGACATCCGCACCACGCTGCAGGCGCTCTGTGCGCTGTACGACAACGCGAACTCCTTGCACACCAACGCTTTCGACGAGGCGATCACGACGCCGTCGGAGTCTTCGGTGCGCCGCGCGATGGCCATCCAGATGGTCATCAACAAGGAGTGGGGCCTGTCGAAGAACGAGAACCCGCTGCAGGGCTCGTTCGTCATCGACGAGCTGACCGACCTGGTCGAGGAGGCCGTGCTGGCCGAGTTCGACCGCATCTCCGAGCGCGGCGGTGTGCTCGGCGCGATGGAGACGGGCTACCAGCGCGGCAAGATCCAGGACGAATCGATCCTGTACGAGCGCAAGAAGCACGACGGCTCGCTGCCGATCATCGGCGTCAACACGTTCCGCAACCCGCACGAGGGCGAGTCCGACGTCGAGGTCGAGCTGGCCCGGGCGACGGAGGCCGAGAAGCAGTCGCAGCTGGATCGCCTCGCGGACTTCCAGCGCCGCCACCACGAGGAGGCCCAGCAGGCCCTGAAGACCCTGCGCGAAGCGGCCACCCGCGGCGGCAACCTGTTCGGGGTGCTGATGGAAGCCGCGCGGGTGTGCTCGCTGGGTCAGATCACGGAAGCCTTCTTCGAGGTCGGCGGGCAGTACCGGCGCAACGTCTAGCGCCGGACCGCCTTCAGCTGCCAAACCGGGACGAGGACCCGGCCGTCGGCGTCGGTGTCCATCCCGGTCAGGCCGCCCGGCTCCTCGCCGAGCACCACCCGGACGCTCTGCCGCAGCTCTTCGGCCGTCATCGACGTCGTGTAGACGGCCGGCTCGAGCTTCTCGATCGTCCAGTCCTTCCCGACGGTCTCCCGCAGGTTCGCCGCGCTGATCAGGTAGGGCGCCGGGAAGCCGTCCGGGATGTCCTCCGAGAAGCAGAACAGGTGCAACGCCGCGCCGGGCCGGGTCGCGCGGGTCAGCGCCGCGAGGTACGCGCGGCGCTCCTCCTCCGTCAGGCAGTGGTAGAGCGCGCTGTCGAGGACCGTGTCGAAGCGGCCTTCGTAGCCTTCGAGCTTCGTCGCGTCCGCGACGGCGAACTCGACGTCCAGCCCCTTCTCCGCGGCGCGTGAGCGGGCCTCTTCGACCGCCGACGGCGCCCCGTCCAGCCCGGTGACCCGCACGCCGCGGGAGGCGAGGAACGCCGAGTTGTCGCCGAGGCCGCAGCCGATGTCGAGCACCTCGCCGGTGAACTCCCCGGCGTCGGCCAGCGCGACGACCGCGGGCTGCGGGGCGCCGAGGTCCCACGGCATCTTGCGGCCGATCGGGGTGGCGCCCTGGTACAGCTCTTCGAAGTCGATGTCCTGTACGTCCATGACTGCCCCCTTATTCAACGTGTGATGAGATGCCTTCATCCTGCACCCCCTGTCAACCCGGTGGTAGTTCTTGGATATGAAATTCGGGATCTCGACGTTCGTGACCGACGAAGGCATCCGGCCGGACGTGCTGGGCGCGGCACTGGAGGAACGCGGGTTCGACTCGCTGTTCCTCGCCGAGCACTCGCACATCCCGGTGAGCCGGGAGACGCCGTACCCGGGCGGCGGTGACCTGCCCCGCGTGTACTACCGCACGCTCGACCCGTTCGTGGCGCTCACCGCCGCGGCCACCGCGACGTCGGAACTGCTGCTCGGCACCGGGATCGCGCTGCTGATCCAGCGCGACCTGATCCACACGGCCAAGGAGGTCGCGTCGCTGGACCTGATCTCCGACGGCCGCGCGCTGTTCGGCGTCGGCGTCGGCTGGAACCGGGAGGAAATGCGCAACCACGGCACCGACCCGAAGACGCGGGGCGCGCTGATGGACGAGCAACTGGCCGCGCTCAAGGAGATCTGGACTTCGGAGCAGGCGGAGTTCCACGGGGAGCACATCGACCTCGACCCGATCTTCAGCTGGCCGAAGCCGGTGCAGAAGCCGCACGTGCCGATCTACATCGGCGGCGAGAGCGAAGCGGCCCTCAACCGGCTCGCCAAGTACGGCGACGGCTGGCTGCTCCGGGGCTACACGAAGTACCAGGAGGCTCAGCGCGTACGCCGGTGGCTGGCCGAGCAGGGGCGCGAAGACGTGCAGTTCGCGGTCTTCGGCGGACCGACTTCGCCGAAGGTGATCGACGGCTTCCGCGAAGCCGGCGTCGAGCGGTACACGTTCCTGCTGGACACGCTGCCGGAAGCGGAGACGCTCAAGGCGCTCGACGAGCTGGCGGAGGTGGCCGCCGCGCACCGCTGACCGGCGGCTACTTGTCAAGCAGCAGGTGCACCGAAAGTTCGAGGCGGTTCGCGACGTCGGCCGCCGAGGCCCGGCGGGTCACCCACGCCACCAGGTTCGCCATCCAGACGTCCGCGATCACGTGGAAGATGTCGCGGTCGGCTTCGGTCGGCTCGGCGATGCCCATCGCCTTGGCGAACATGGCCTCCATCAGCAGGCCGACCTGCTCGACCTCGGCGGCGGCGGAGGTGTCGGCGAACATGAACGCGCGCACCATGGCCTCGGTCAGGTGCGGGTCGCGCTGCATCAGGCGCGTGTTGCGGCCGAGCACGAACATCAGCCGCTCGGCGGGTGTCTCGCCGGGGATGGCCTGGCGCTCCAGCTTCTCCTGCGCCCGCTCGAACTCGCGGGCCAGCCCGGAGACGAGCAGGTGGATCTTCGAGGGGAAGTACCGGTACAGCGTGCCGAGGGCGACATCGGCCTTTTCGGCGACGGCGCGCATCTGCACGGCGTCGTAGCCGCCCTTCGAGGCGAGCGCGAGGGTGGCGTCGATGATCCGGCGGCGGCGGTCGCGCTGGGCGGCCGAGCCGAGTTCGTCCGCGCCGATCGCGCTCAGGCCGTTGCCGCGGGCCTTGGTCTTGCCTGGCATCGGCATTCCCCCGTCCTTCGGAACTTGTTCCAGTTCATGACGTAGAGTACCTGTCCTGGCGAAACGTTCAACAATCGGCCCACTGGCCGAAAAACTGTAACACGTTCTACACTCGCGAGTAGTGTTGCGCATCCGGCCGTGAGCCGGCGGAAACGGGCCGAAGCCGACCCGCTCCCGCCGTGCCTGCCGGTGGGCAACAGCCGACGCAGTCCCGTCCCGCGAGGAGGCCCCATGCCGGTCGCGCTCACCGAGGAACAGGCCGCACTGGCCGAGGCGATCCACGCCTGGTCCGCGGCGCACCACCCCCGAGAAGCGGTGCGCACGGCGGAAACCGGGGCCGGTGCGGGAATCCCCGCCGGCTTCGCCGCGCTCGGCCTGTTCGGCGTCGCGCTGCCCGCGGCGGCCGGCGGTGCCGACGGCGGTGTCGCCGATCTCGCCGCCGGGCTCGCCGCCGCGGCGGAGGAACTCGTCCCGGGCCCGGTGCTCGGCACCGCGCTCGCCGGGCTCCTGCTCGCCGAAGTCCCCGGCGCGAAGGAGCTGCTGCCGGCCCTCGCCGAGGGCGACGCCACGGTCGCGGTCCTGCTGGACGCGCCCTCGCTCGCCGACGGCGTCACCGGGCCGGTGCCCGGCGCGGATGCCGGGACCTGGCTGCTGGTACCGGTCGACGGCGGCCACGTCCTGCTCGCGCCCGGCACGCAAGGGGTGACCGTCGAGCCCCTGGAAGCGTTCGACTTTTCGCGCCCGCTGGCGCGCATCCGGTTCTCCGGCGTCCGTCCCGGCGACGTCCTCACCCTCCCGCCGGTCGCCGACCTCGCTGCGACCTTGGCCGCCGCCGAAGCCGCCGGGGTGGCGCGGAGGTGCCTGACCGTCGCCGTCGAGTACGCCAAGGTCCGCGAGCAGTTCGGCAAACCGATCGGGGCGTTCCAGGCGGTCAAGCACCTGTGCGCCGAAATGCTCTGCCGCGCCGAAGCCGCCGAAGCACTGGCCTGGGACGCGGCGAACGGCCGGCACCCGCTTTCGGTGGCGAGCGCGGCCGTCGTCGCCCTCGACGCGGCCGTCGCCAACGCCAAGGACTGCATCCAGGTCCTCGGCGGGATCGGGTTCACCTGGGAGCACGACGCGCACCTGTACCTGCGCCGGGCCGTGGCCCTGCGGCAGTGGCTCGGCGGGGCGTGGCGGCGGCGGGCGGCTTCCCTGGCGCTCTCCGGGAGCGAACGCACGATGAGCGTCGACGTCGGTGACGATCCTTCGCTGCGGGACGAGGTCGCGCGGATCGCCGCGCTGCCCTCGGACGACCAGCGGGTGGCGTTGGCGGACGCGGGTCTGCTGACCCCGCACTGGCCGGCGCCGTTCGGCCGCGGTGCCGACGCCGCGGAGCAGCTGCGGATCGACGCCGCGTTGAACGCTGCGGGGGTCCGCCGCCCGGACCTGGTGATCGGCGCGTGGGCGGTGCCGACGATCCTCGAGCACGGCAGCGACGAGCAGCGTGCCCGGTTCGCCCGGCCCACCCTGCGCGGCGAGATCACGTGGTGCCAGCTGTTCAGCGAGCCCGGTGCCGGGTCCGACCTGGCGGCGCTGCGGACGGCGGCCCGGCGCGTCGACGGCGGCTGGCGGCTATCCGGGCAGAAGGTGTGGACGTCGCTCGCCCGCGAAGCCGACTGGGGCATCTGCCTGGCCCGCACCGACCCGGACGTGCCCAAGCACAAGGGCATCACGTACTTCCTGGTCGACCTGCGCGCCGAGGGCATCACGACGCGGCCGCTGCGCGAAATCACCGGCGAGGCGGTGTTCAACGAGGTGTTCCTCGACGACGTCTTCGTGCCCGACGCCGACGTCGTCGGCGAGCCCGGTGGCGGGTGGCGGCTGGCCCGGACGACCCTGGCCAACGAGCGGGTGGCCATCGGCAGCGGTTCGGCGGTCGGCGAGAGCGTGCAGTCCTTGGTGTCCACAGTGGACGCTTCGGGGCTGGACGACGTCGCGCTGGACCGGCTGGGCGCGCTGGTGGCCGACGGGGTCGCGGGCTCCGTGCTGGACCTGCGGGCCGCGCTGCGGCGGCTCGGCGGGCAGGACCCGGGCGCGGAGTCGAGCGTCCGGAAGCTGCTCGGCGTGCAGCACCGGCAGGACGTGGCGGAGTTCGCGCTGGAGCTCGCCGGCTCGGGCGCCCTGGTGGCGGACGGCCGGGCCCAGCACGAATTCCTGCTGACCCGCTGCCTGTCGATCGCGGGCGGCACGACCCAGGTCCTGCGCTCCCTCACCGCCGAACGCTTGCTGGGCCTGCCCCGCGGCTGAAGTCTCTCGGCAGTCTCTCGGCGCCCGAGTGGGTTGCGTCGGGCAACGGCGCGAACGGCCCGTTCGCGCCGCCGAGGGCGAAACTGTCGGGGGCGTGTTCTAGCGTTGCGGTCGTGGAGTTCAGCGCAGACACCCAGGCCACCTACCTCCCCGCGGATCCCCCGCGGGACGGGGTGCTGGCCCTGTGGGGCGAGGACGTGGCCGGCGGGACCACGATCGAGCTCGTGCTGCCCAGGGGCGCCAAGTTCGCGCGGACGAAGGTCGAGGCCGAGCTGATCCCGCTCGAGCGGGCGCTGCCCCGGCTGCTCGCGGTGGGGGAGGAGGCCAGCCCGGCCGTCGCGGCGTGGTCGGCCGCCGTCAACGCCGGGGTCAACCTCGTCGCGCGGGGGCGGCTACGGCCCGCCGTCTCCCCGGCCGGAGCGGCGGCCTGGCGGATCGGCCCGCTCGACGCCGCCGACGAGGAACTGCTGCGGGGGCTGGCCGGTGCCCTGCCACCGGAGGCGTACGCGCTGCCGTTGACCGGGCTGAAACGGATCCGCCTCCATTCGCCGGACTCCCTGGTCCGCGCGCTCTGGGACGCGACCGCCGACCTGCTGGCGCGGAGCCCGGCGGCCCCCGTCGGCGCCGGTGATCCCGCGTTCGCGGCGCGCGAACCGGCGCTGCTCGGTCCGGACGGCGCCGCGTGGCTCGAGGAGCTGGCGGCCCGGGAACCGCGCGGGGTGCAGGTGCTCCTGCGCGTCGAGGGCCGGGGCGAAGAGTCGTTCGCCGGCGTGCTGGCGGTGCGCAGCATGGCGGAGCCGAGCCTGCTGGTCGAGGCGGCGACGCTGTGGGATGCCCCGGACGCGGTGCTGAACCGGCTCGGCGACCAGGTCGAGACGCAGCTGCTGCTCGGCCTGCGCCGCGGCGCGCGGGCCTGGGCGCCGCTGGGCCGGGTGCTGGCCCAGCCCGCGCCCGCGGAACTGCCGCTGTCCGACGACGAGGTCGTCGACCTGCTCACCGACGGCGCGCGCGAGCTGGGCGGCGCCGGGATCGAGGTGCTCTGGTCGAAGGGGCTGTTCGCCGGCGAAGTGAAGGCGAAGGCGAGCGCGACGCAGGCGCCGGCGAGCGTCACCGGACCGGAGTTCGCGCTGCGGAGCCTGCTGGAGTTCCGCTGGCAGCTCAGCCTGGGCGGCGAGCAGCTCACCGAGGCCGAGGTGACGGCCCTCGCCGAGGCCAAGCGGCCGCTGGTCCGCCTGCGCGGCCAATGGGTGCGCGTCGACCCGCAGCTGCTCGCCAGGGTCCGCGGCCGCACCCGCAAGCTCGACGCGGGCGAGGCGCTGGCGGCGGCGCTGACGGGCGAGCTCGAACTGGACGGTGAACGCGTCGAGTTCGCGGCACCGCCGGTGCTGGGCGGCCTGGCCGAGCGGATCCGGGACCGGGCGGGGGCCACGGTGGCCCCGCCGCCGGGGCTGCGGGCGACCCTGCGGCCGTACCAGCAGGCGGGCCTCGCCTGGCTGGCCACGATGACCGGGCTGGGGCTGGGCGCCTGCCTGGCCGACGACATGGGCCTCGGCAAGACCATCCAGCTGATCGCCCTCCACCTGCACCGGCGCGAACTGGCGGCCCACGGTCCGGCGGCCGGCCATCCCCGGGACGGCTCGCCTTCGGGCGGATCTCCGGCCGAGGCTGCACCGGATCCGCGGGGTGCAGGGTTCCCGGCGCCGGCCGGGTTGCCGGTGGAAGCGGCCACCGCCGGTTCGGTGTCGGCCTCAGTGGGTTCGGCGGTGGCCGGCTCGGTGCAGGCCTCTCCGGGCGAGACAGCCGAAGACTCCGCGCAGGCCTTCCCGGGCGAGGCGGTGGCCGACCCGGCGCTGGTTTCCGCGGGTCCGGCGGCGGCCGGTTCGAAGCCGGCCTCCCGGGGCCAGGCGGCGCCCGGCTCTGTGCCGGCTTCGCTCGGCGAGGCAACCGGCGACCCGGCCTTCCCAGGCCAGCCGGGCACCGGCGGCCCCACCCTCGTCCTCTGCCCCACCTCCCTCCTCGGCAACTGGGAGCGCGAGTTCGCCCGCTTCGCTCCGGACATCCCCGTCCGCCGGTTCCACGGCGGCCGTCGCCACCTCGACGACCTGGCGCCCGACGAGGTCGTCCTGGCCACCTACGGCGTGCTCCGCCGCGACCGCGAAACGCTGTCCGAAGTGGACTGGGGGCTGATCGCGGCGGACGAGGCGCAGCACGTCAAGAACCCGTTGTCGGCGACGGCCAAGGAGCTGCGCAAGATCCCCGCCCGGGCCAAGGTCGCCCTCACCGGCACCCCGGTCGAGAACCGGCTGACCGAGCTTTGGTCCATTGTGGACTGGACGACCCCCGGCCTCCTCGGTCCGCTCGACCGATTCCGCCGCACGGTGGCGCGGCCGATCGAGCGCGACCGCGACAAGGCGGTCACCGAGCGGCTGGCCGCCACCGTCCGGCCGTTCCTGCTGCGGCGGCGCAAGAGCGATCCGGACATCGCCCCGGAGCTGCCGCGCAAGACCGAAACCGACCGGTTCGTCCCGCTCACCGCCGAGCAGACCACGCTCTACGAAGCTGTCGTGCGGGAAAATCTGGCCGAGATCCGGGAGAAGCAAGGCATCGAGCGGCGCGGGCAGGTGCTGCGGTTGCTCACCGAGCTCAAGCAGATCTGCAACCACCCCGCGCAGTTCCTCAAGGAGCCGCACGGCGCGCTCACCGGCCGATCCGGCAAGCTCGCGGCGTTCGAAGAACTCCTGGACGTGATCCTCGACGAGGGCGAGAGCGTGCTCGTCTTCAGCCAGTACGTCCAGCTCTGCCGATTGCTGGAGCGACGCCTCGAAGACCGCGGCCTGCCCACCGAACTGCTCTCGGGCGAGAGCTCGCCGGCGAAGCGGCAGGACATGGTCGACCGGTTCCAGGCCGGCGAGATCCCGGTGTTCCTGCTCTCGCTCAAGGCGGGCGGGGTCGGGCTCAACCTCACCCGGGCCACCCACGTCATCCACTACGACCGCTGGTGGAACCCGGCGGTGGAGGACCAGGCCACCGACCGCGCGTACCGGATCGGGCAGGACCGGCCGGTCCAGGTGCACCGGCTGATCGCCGAGGGCACCCTCGAGGAGCGGATCGCGCAGGTGCTCGAGAAGAAGCGCGGGCTGGCCGAGTCGATCGTCGGGGCGGGGGAGGACTGGATCACCGAACTGTCCGACGACGCCCTCGCCGACCTCGTCCGGCTCGGGAGCGGGTGATGCCCCCGAGGCGGAACTTCGGCCGGACGTGGTGGGGCCGGGCCTGGGTCGAGGCGCTGGAGCAGCGCGCGAAGCTGGACCCGAACCGGTTGCCGCGCGGGCGGACGTACGCGCGGAAGGGCACGGTCAGCGAGCTGGACGTCGGTGCGGGGGCCGTGCGCGCCCTGGTGCGGGGCAGCCGGCCGCAGCCGTACCGGGTGACGATCACCATGCGGGCCTTCACCGACGGTGAGTGGGACACGTTGCTGGGCGTGGTCGGCACGCAGCTCGGCCACGCGGCGGCGCTGCTCGACGGCGAGCTGCCCGGCGCGCTCACCGAACAGGCTCGCGAGGCGGGCGTCGACCTGCTGCCGGGGCCGGGCGACCTGCGGCCGCGGTGCTCGTGCCCGGACTCGGCGAACCCGTGCAAACACGTCGCCGCGGTGTACTACCTGGTCGCCGACGAGGTCGACCGCGACCCGTTCACGCTGTTCCTGCTGCGCGGGCGTCCGCGGGCGGACGTGCTGGCCGAGCTCCGGGCCCGCCGGTCGCCGGCGCGCGGGGAGAAACCGAAGCTGCTGCCGAAGCCCGCGGACGAAGGACTGACGCCGCGCGCCGCCTACGCGCGCCGGCCGGGTGCGATCCCGGCTTTGCCGGCCCCACCGCGGGTTCCCGGTCCTCCGGCGGTCCTGGACCTCGACCCGCCCCCGTCCACGGGCTGGACGGCGGCAGCGCTGTCCGCCCTAGCGGCGGACGCAGCCTCCCTGGCCCGGGACCTGCTGGTCGGCGGGGTGACGGCGGCGGAGCTGACGTTCGAGGAAGACCTCGCCCGCCGCGCGGCCGGACGCTCCGGCACGGAGGCCGCCGCCCTGGCCACGGCGGCGGGAGTGGCCCCGCGAGACCTGGCCCGCTGGGCGCAGGCGTGGCGCGAAGCAGGCCGCGGCGGCTTGGCCGCACTGCGGGAGAGCTGGCAGCCGGGACCGGGCCCCCTGGCGGCGGCCGCAGCGGTCCTGGCGGACGCGGGCCTGCCGGGGACGCCCCAGACCTGGCGCAACCGCCTGACCCAGGGCGACCTCCAACTGCGCTACGGCCGCGACAGCCGCTGGTACCGCTTCGTCCGCGCCGGAGCGGAGTGGCGCCTCGACGGCCCACCCTCGGCGAGTCCGCTGGAGCTGGTTTATTGACGATCGGATCCACGGGTCTGGGGGCGCATCGGCCTACCGGTTCTCGGCTTTCCAGGCGTTGTACGTGTGGTCGAGGAACCGCGCCACCCCGCGCACCACGTGCGCGCTCCGCACCGACGTGAACACGTCGAACGCGTGCTGCGCTCCCGCCAGTTCCGCGTACGCCACCGGCTGCCGGGACTTCTCCCGCAGCCGCGAGACGAACTCGCGCGCTTCACGCACCGGGACCAGCGAGTCGTCGCGGCCGTGGATGACGAAGAACGGTGGCGCGTCCGAAGTGATCCGGTCCAGGGGTGAAGCCGCGACGTAGTCGTCCAAGTGCTGCACCGGGTCCCGGTCGGGGGCGAAGACCCGGCGGGCGATCAGGCTCTCCAGCCGGTACTTGCTCGCCGGCGCGCCGGACGTCGCCGCGAAGTCGTACACCCCGTAGTGGGGGGCGCAGGCCTGGATGCTCGTGTCCGCGTCTTCGAACGACGGCTGCAACGCCGGGTCGTTCTGCGACAACGCCAGCAGCGCCGACAGGTGGCCGCCCGCCGAACCGCCCGTCACCGCCACGAACCGCGGGTCGCCGCCGTACGAAGCGATCGAAGAGCGGATCCACGCCAGCGCCTGCTTCGCCGCGATGATGTGCGCCGGCCAGCGGTGCGTCGGCGACAGCGGGTAGTTGATCGCGACGCACACCCAGCCGCGGCGAGCCAGGTAGCGCATCAGCGGCCGGCCCTGCTCCTCCTTGTTGCCGATCACCCACGCGCCCCCGTGGACCTGCAGCAACACCGGTGCGCCGGAGACCGGCGAAGAAGGGCGGTAGACGTCCAGCAGGAACCGCTTGCCGCCGGGGGCGTACGCGATGTTGCGGTCGACCCGCACGTCCGGTGCGCCCATCCGGAACGGCAGCGCCAGCTCGCCCCACGGCAGGCCCAGATCGGACCGGCCCAGCTCTTCCGCGTAGTTCTCGCCCAAAGCCGACGTCAGGGCCTTCTCGATCTCCTCGCGGGCGCCGTGGCCCGTCCGGATCAGGGCGGCCAGCCCGGCGGCGGACGCGGCCGCCATCGCCAGCCCCGCCTTCGTCGACCGGTCGCCGGCGCCGTGGCGGGCCACGTGCCAAGCCGTGTCCGCCGCCGTCAGCGCCAGGAACTGCGGCGCCAGCTCGCCGGTCAGCCAGCCGGCGAAGAACACCGGGATCGTCGTGGACCGCGCCCGCAGCGGGCGGAGCGCGTTGGCGGTGAGCCCGAGCTGGACCGCGCGACGGATCAGGAAATTCGGCTGCACCAGCGTGATGGTACCGGTGAGTAGGGTGACGCGCCGCTCTCCGGAAGTGGCTTACCCTGGCGCCATGCAGAGATTGAGCGGCCTCGACGCGAGCTTCCTCTACCTCGAGACGTCGTCCCAGGTCCTGCACGTCTGCGGGTTGCTCGTCCTCGACGGCTCGACCGTCCCCGGCGGTTGCACCTTCGCGAAGCTGAAGGAAAAGCTCGACGAGCGCGTCCGGATGATCCCGGCGTTCCGCCGCAAACTGCACAACCCGCTCTGGAACCTCGGCCATCCCGTGTGGATCGAGGACGAGGACTTCGACCTCGACCACCACGTGCACCGCATCGGCGTGCCGGCCCCCGGTGACCGCGCCGAGCTGGCCGAGCTGTGCGCGCACATCGCCGGGCAGCAGCTCGACCGCGCGCACCCGCTGTGGCAGCTGTACGTCATCGAAGGCCTGGCCGACGGGCAGCTCGCCGTACTGCTCAAGATGCACCACGCGAGCGTCGACGGCGTGAGCGGCGCCAGCCTGATCACCTACCTGGCCGGGCTCGAGCCGGACGGGCCGATGCCGGAGATCGAGGAGCACCGCAACGCCGGGACGCCGTCGCCGCTGGACTTGCTCCGCTCCGGGGTCGACAACGTCGTGCGGCGCCCCGCCGAGGTCGCTCGGCTGCTGCCGGACCTGCTCGGGCTGGTGCCGCGGTGGCTCGGCCGGGCGTTGCGCGGCCAGGGGATGCCGGTCCCGTTCACCGCACCGAGGACGTCGCTGAACGGCACGATCACCGGGCACCGCAGCGTCGCCTTCACCCAGCTGGACCTCGCCGAAATCAAGGACGCGAAGAACGCCTTCGGGGTCACGGTGAACGACGTCGTGCTCGCGCTCGTCGCCGGTGCGCTGCGGGAGTTCCTCGCCGCGCGCGGCGAGCTGCCGGAGGAGCCGCTGGTGGCGACCGTCCCGGTCTCGGTGCACGACCGGACCGAACGCGAGCACGGCAGCAACAAGGTCTCGGCGTTCTTCGCCTCCCTGCCGACGCACCTGGCCGACCCGGCCGCGCGGGTGTTCTTCCTCGCCGAGGCGAACCGGCGGTCGAAGGACCACCACCACGCCATCGACGCCGACATGCTGCAGGACTGGGCGCAGTTCTCGGCCGCGACGGCGTTCGGGCTCGCCGTGCGCGCGTACTCGGCGCTGCGCCTGGCCGAGAAGCACCCGGTGGTGCACAACCTGGTCGTCTCCAACGTGGCCGGCCCGCCGATGCCGCTGTACCTGCTCGGCGCGCGGATCACCGGCTTCTACCCGCTCGGCCCGGTCTTCCACGGCGCCGGGCTGAACGTCACCGTGCTGTCCAACGCGGGCAAGGTGCACGTGGGACTGCTCGGCGCGCGGGAACTGGTCAAGGACCTGTGGCCGCTCGCCGACGCGCTCCCGGACGCGCTCGCCGACCTGCTCAAGGCCGCGGGCTGAGCACCACCACGGGAATCTCCCGCTCGGTCCACGCCTGGTACTTCGCGAAGTCCGCGTACAGCTCGACCAGCCGCGGCCAGAGCTCGGCGCGTTCCTCCGGTCCGGCCACTCGCGCCGTCACCGCGACATCGCGGCGGCCCTTGAGGTGGATGCGGGTTTCCGGGTGCGCCAGCAGGTTGCGGTACCACTGCGGGTGCCGGGGCAGGCCGCCCTGGGAACCGACGATGACGACGTCCTCGCCGGAGCGCAGGTACAGCAGCGGCGTGGTGAACAGCCGCCCGGACTTGCGGCCGCGGTGTTCCAGCAGCAGCGTCGGCACCGGCTTGCGGAACCCGGCCCCGACCCGCCAGGTGCTGCCGACGCGGCCGCCGGTCAGCCGGAAGACCGCCACCTGCGCCTTCGCCGCGTACTTCATGACCTTCGCCGTCACCGGCGAGTCCAGGCCGCCCGGTTTCTGCTCCGGCAGGCTGAAGCGTCCCATCATGAGTTCCTTCCGCTGAGGGAGTGGACGGCGGCGAGCAGGGCGGGCACCCAGCGGTCGGCGGCGAGGACGCGCGCGGCGTGCCCGGCCGGAACTCCCGCAGCCCCCACCGGTGGTCCGCGAGACGTGCGCGAGTAACCGCGGCGGGTACGGCGGGCGGCCGCGCGTGTTCGCGCAGCCGCCGCAGCGTCCGGCCGAATACGTCGAGGGCGACGCGCTGGCGCAGCCCCCGGCCGAAGTGGGCCGCGGTCGAGCACAGCACCAGTCCGGTAACACGTTCTGGTTCGGCGCGGGCGACGAGCTGCCCGACCAGCCCGCCCATCGAATGTCCGGCGACGGCGAAGCGGCCGATGCCGAGCGTGTCGGCGAGGGCGGTGACGTCGGCGGCGCAGTCGGCGAGCCGGAACTCGGGGGAGCGGATGCCCCGGCCGTGCCACCGCTGGTCGAACACGACGACCCGGTGCTGCCGCGCCAGCCGCGTCAGCGCCGGATACCAGGTCAGCAGGCCGGTGCAGGCGACGGAATGCAGCAGGAGGAGTGCGGGCGCGTCCCGCGGGCCGACGTCGGTGACCACGGTGCGGCCGCGGCCGGGCAGGTCGAGGGGGACGGGCTCGGGCACGCCGGCGGTCGGCGGCACGGTGCGCAGACCCGCCACATCGCCGCCTTTCCGCCCGCCCTCGGGGGTTGCCGTGCCGGTGCTTTCCGGTTAAGACTAGAACATGTTTCAGTATTGCGTCGATCCGGAGGGTGCGCGTGGACTTCACCCTTGACGAAACGCAGACCGAGATCGCCGCCCTCGCCGCGAAGGTGCTCGGGTCGGAAGGCGACCCGTGGCGCGCCCTGGCCTCGTCGGGCCTGCTCGCACTGGCGCTGCCGCCGGACCTGGAGGGCGACGGTCTGGGGGTCGCCGAGGTCGCGCAGGTCCTGACCGAGGTCGGCCGGGCCGCCGCGCCGGTTCCCGCCTGGGCCGCGCTGGCATTGGGCGTCCTGCCGGTCGAGACGCTCGGGACGCCCCGGCAGCGCGCCGGGCTCCTGCCGCCGGTCGCAGCCGGGGAAGCGGTGCTCACCGCGGCCCTCCACGAACCATCCGCGCCGCCGGCCGCCGCACCCGCGACGACCGCCCGCGCCGCCGGCGGTCACTGGGTCCTCACCGGGGTGAAGTCCGCGGTGCCGTACGCCGCCGAAGCCACCCGGATCCTCACGCCGGTGTCCACTCCGCACGGCACGGCCGTCTACCTCGTGAACCCGCACGCCGAAGGCGTCACGCTGGTCCCGACGCGCAATTCCGCGGGTACCCCGGAATGCACCGTGCGCCTGGACGACGTCGCCGTCGAGGAGACGGACCTCCTGGCCGACCGGGACGCCGTCGCGGTCCTGCACCGGTTCGCGCTGGCCGGCGCGCTGGCGCTGGGTGACGGGCTGCTGGCCGGCGCGCTCGCGCTGACCGTGCGGCACGTCGGCGAGCGCACCCAGTTCGGCCGCCCCCTCGCGACGTTCCAGGCGGTGGCCGGGCAGATCGCCGACGTCTACGTGGCCGCGCGGACCGTCCACCTCGCCGTGACGTCCGCGGTGTGGCGGCTGGCTTCGGGGCTCGACGCGGACGCCGAACTGGACATCGCCGCCTACTGGTTCGCCTCCCGGGCCCCGGAAGCGCTGGCGACCTGCCACCACCTGCACGGCGGCGTCGGCGTCGACGAAACCTACCCGCTGCACCGGTATTCGTCGGCGGTCAAGGATCTCGGCCGGACGCTCGGCGGGGCCGCGCACCGGCTCGGCAGGCTCGGCGAACGAGTGGCGGGGTGAGCGGATGCACGTCGAACTGACCGCGGCGCAGCGGGAACTGCGCGCCGAGCTGCGCGAGTACTTCGCCGGGCTGATCAGCACCGAGGAACGCCGGGCGATGCGGCGCGAGCGGCACGGGCCGGTGTTCCGCGAGATCGTCCGCCGGATGGGCCGCGACGGCAGGCTCGGCGTCGGCTGGCCGGTCGAATACGGCGGCCAGGGGTTCGGCGGGATCGAGCAGCACCTCTTCGTCGACGAGGCCGCGCGCGCCGACGTCCAGCTGCCGTCGGTGACCCTGCAGACGGTCGGGCCGACGCTGCAGGAGTTCGGCACGGACGAACAGAAGTCCTTCTTCCTGCCCCGCATCCTGGCGGGCGAGATCCACTTCGCGATCGGGTACACCGAACCGGAAGCGGGAACCGACCTGGCCTCGCTGCGGACGACGGCGGTGCGCGACGGCGACGAGTACGTCGTCAACGGCCAGAAGACCTTCACCACCGGCGGGCACGACGCCGACTACATCTGGCTCGCCGTGCGGACCGCGCCGGACGCGCCGAAGCACAAGGGCATCTCGATCCTCATCGTGGACACGAGCGATCCCGGCTACTCCTGGACGCCGATCATCACGTGCGACGGCGCCCACCACGTCAACGCGACGTACTACTCGGACGTCCGCGTACCGGTGAACCGCCTGGTGGGTCAGGAAAACGCGGGCTGGCGGCTGATCACCACGCAGCTCAACCACGAGCGCGTCATGCTCGGGCCGGCCGGGCGGATCGGCGGGCTGTACGACCGCGTGCGCGCCTGGGCTTCCGCCCACGGCCTGCTGGATCTCGCCGACGTGCGGGCCGTGCTCGCCGACGCGCTGGCCGTGACGCGGGTGAACGAACTGCTGAACTGGCAGGTCGCGGTGTCCTCGGCGAGCGCGCCGGTGGGGGTCGCCGACGCGTCGGCGACCAAGGTGTTCAGCTCCGAGGCCATCCAGCGGATCGGCCGGAGCCTCGAGGAAGTCGTCGCCCGCCACGGCGACCTGGCCGACCCCGACACCGCCGAGCTGGCCGAATGGCTGGACGTCACGGCGAAACGCAACATCGTGCTGACGTTCGGCGGCGGCGTCAGCGAAATCCAACGGGAGCTGATCGCGTCGATCGGCCTGGGCCTGCCGAGGGTGCCGCGATGACCATCGAAGAAGTGGCGAAGGAGATCGCCGCGCGCGGGGAATGCGCGCCGCGCCTGGCGCGGGACCCGGTCAACCAGGCCATGGTGAACAACTGGGTCGAGGCCATCGGGGACCGCAACCCGGTCTACACCGACCCGGAGTTCGCCGCCCGCAGTGTCCACCAGGGACTCGTCGCGCCGCCCGCGATGGCCCAGGTGTGGACGATGGGCGGCCTGAACGTCCCCCGCGGCAGCGACGACCCGCTCGGCCTGATGATGGAACTGCTCGACGACGCCGGGTTCACCTCCGTCGTCGCGACGAACTCCGAGCAGACCTACCACCGCTACCTGCGGCCCGGCGAACAGGTCGAGGCGCGGACCCGCCTGGAGAGCGTCGTCGGCCCGAAGCGGACCGCCTTGGGCGAGGGCTGGTTCGTCACCACGCGGATGACCTGGTACGTCGGGTCCGAAGCGGTGGCGGAGATGATGTTCCGGGTGCTGAAGTTCCGGCCACCCGCCCCGCAACCGCCACCGGCGCCGGTGCTCAGGCCGGTGATCAGCCGGGACACGGAGTTCTTCTGGGAAGGCCTGAAGGAAGGCGAGCTCCGGATCCAGCGCTGGGGCGAGACGCTCCGGCACCCGCCGGGGCCGATGCCGCCCGACGGCTCGCTGGACACCAAGCCCGACTACGTCGTCGCCAGTGGCCGGGGGACCGTGTACTCCTACGTCGTGCACCACCACCCGCCGGTGCCGGGCAAGGAACTCCCGTTCGTCGTGGCCCTGGTGGAGCTGGAAGAAGGGGTCCGGGTGATGGCCGAGCTCCTGGACGCGTCCCCGGCCGAGGTCCACATCGGACTGCCGGTGGTCGCGGCGTTCGTCCGCGTCGACGACGACCTGACCCTGCCCGCCTGGAAGGTGGCCCGATGACCGTGACCGAGGGGACGGAGCTGCCGCCGCTGACGATCGAGGCGACGCCGACGTTCGTCGTCAGCACGGCGCTGGCCACCCGCGACTTCCAGGACGTGCACCACGACCGCGACGCGGCCGTGGCCCGCGGTTCGAAGGACATCTTCCTCAACATCCTCACCGACACGGGCCTGGTCCAGCGGTTCGTCTCGGAGTGGGCCGGCCCCGAGGCGCTGATCCGGTCGATCAAGATCCGGCTCGGCGTGCCCTGCTACGCCTACGACACGTTGACGTTCACCGGGCGCGTGGTTTCCGCCGACGGCCACGACGTCGTGGTCTCGGTGTCCGGTGTGGACAGTCTCGGCGAGCACGTCGCCGGCACCGTGGAGGTGACCCTGCCATGACCCTCTCGGGGCAGGCGGCGATCGCCGGGATCGGCGCGACGGAGTTCTCGAAGGACTCCGGGCGCAGTGAACTGCGGCTGGCGGCCGAATGCATCTCGCACGCACTCGCCGACGCGGGGCTGTCTCCGTCCGATGTGGACGGACTGGTGTCGTTCACCATGGACGGCAACGCCGAGATCGCGGTGGCGCGGGAGCTGGGGATTCCGGAGCTCAAGTTCTTCAGCCGCGTCCACTACGGCGGCGGTGCGGCGGCGGCGACCGTGCAGCAGGCCGCGATGGCGGTGGCGACCGGCGTCGCGGACGTCGTCGTCGCCTACCGGGCGTTCAACGAACGCTCGGGGATGCGCTTCGGCCAGGTGTCCACGGCCGCCGCGGGGCAGGTCAACTCGTCCGGGGTGGACAACGCGTTCCACTACCCGATGGGCATCGCGACCCCGGCGGCGACGGTGGCCATGGTGGCCCGGCGTTACCTCCACGACTACGGCGCGACGAGCGAAGACTTCGGGCGCGTCGCGGTGATCGACCGCAAGCATGCGGCGACCAACCCGAACGCGTGGTTCCACGGACGGCCGATCACCCTGGCGGAGCACCAGGCGTCGCGCTGGGTAGCGGAGCCGCTGCACCTGCTCGACTGCTGCCAGGAGAGCGACGGCGGGGTCGCGCTGGTCGTCACGAGCCTGGCACGGGCGCGCGACCTGGCGCGTCCGCCGGCGGTGATCGCGGCGGCGGCGCAGGGGAGCGGGCCGGACCAGTACGTGATGACCAGCTACTACCGCGACGACCTGGCCGCGCTGCCGGAGATGGGGGTCGTCGGCAGGCAGCTGTGGGCGCAGTCCGGTCTCGGCCCGCCCGATGTGGACGTCGCGGTGCTCTACGACCACTTCACGCCGTACGTGTTGCTGCAGCTGGAAGAACTGGGGTTCTGCGGCCGCGGCGAGGCGAAGGACTTCATCGCCGACGGGGCGCTGGAGCTCGACGGCGTGCTACCGCTCAACCCGCACGGCGGCCAGCTCGGCGAGGCCTACATCCACGGCATGAACGGCATCGCGGAGGGCGTCCGCCAGCTGCGCGGCACGGCGGCCAACCAGGTCGCGGGCGCGTCCCGGGTGCTGGTCACGGCGGGCACCGGCGTGCCGACGAGCGGACTCGTGCTGGCGGGTGACCACTGATCCGGCCACGGTAACCCGTCACCTCATTGACGGCTGGTGCGCAGCCGTCGTGGATGTCACGGTGGAGACACCATCCACGACGGAGAGTGAGGTCGCTGCGCGATGCTGGTGGACTGGGCGCTCACGGCGGTGTTCGCCGCGCTGGCGCTGCCGTGCGTGCTGCGGCTCGCCCGCCTCGACTACGCGCGGCTCGGGCCCGGCGTCCGCCACGGCGACCTCGCGGAACTGCTGCTGGTGGTCGCGATGGTGGCGATGCTCTCGCCGGTCGGCGGCCCGATCCCGGCGGCGGGCTGGCAGGCGGTGCTGGCACTGACGGCGGGCTGGTTCGCGGTGGCGTGGTGGCGGCGCGGCCCGGGCTGCGCGCACCACGCCCTTTCGGCGGCGGCCATGTTCTACATGGTCACGGCGATGCCCCACACCGGCATGGACCACGGGCCGTGGCTGACGATGGCCACGATGGAGTCCCGGCTGGCGTTGCCGCTGGTCGCGGTGGCGGCGGCGGGGTACTTCGTGCTGGACGCCGCCTGGTCCGGAGTGCTCGCGGTCCGGGGATCGCCGGTCGCGGGACCGGCCCCCGGGCGGACCTCGCGCGCGTTGTGCCGGACGGTGATGGGGGCCGGGATGGGCTACCTCCTGCTGGCCTCGGCCCTCTGACGCCGTCGTTCACGACCAGCCGCGGCGGAAGCGCTCAAACCTCCAGGCGGCGCACTTCGCCCGGGGCGGGGAGCTCGGCCGCCGGGAGTGCGGCGGCCGGGTGGTCGGTCGTCCATTGGGCCGCCGCCGCGATGTCCTTCTTCAGCGCCGTGATCAGGTCCTCCGCCGAGGCGTACTTCTCCTGGTCCCGCAGGTGGGAGCCGAGCCAGACGACCAGCGTCTCGCCGTACAGGTCACCCGAAAAGTCCAGCAGGTGGGCCTCCAGCAGGCGGTAGCCGTCGGCGCCGTAGTACGTCGGGCGGCGGCCGACCGAGATCGCCGCCGGGATGCGCGATCCGTCCGCGCGGCCGGCCCAGCCGGCCCACACTCCGTCGCCCAGTGAGCCCGCCTGGTCCCGCAGTGCGATGTTCGCCGTGGGAAAGCCCAGCTCACGACCTCGCTGGTCGCCCGGCTCGACCGTGCCCCGCACCACGAAGTATTCCGGCATCGTCTTCCGTCCTCCCGAGGTCTCTCCCCATCACGGTAGCGGGCGGGCGGCGCGTCGCTCAGGAAGTGGACACCAGCACCGTGTCCGCCAGCACCGGCGCGTCGTCCCGTTCCACCGCCGACGTCGTGACCAGCAGCCGGTCGTCCGAGCGCCAGACCCGGATCCGGAGCGTCTCGCCCGGGAACACCACGCCGGCGAACTTCGTCGCGAACGACGCCACCCGGGACGGGTCGCCGTCGAGGAACTCGTTCACCAGTACCCGCGCCACGATCCCGTACGTGCACAGCCCGTGCAGGATCGGCCGCTCGAACCCGGCCGCGTGCGCGAACGCCGGGTCCGCGTGCAGCGGGTTCCGGTCGCCGCACAGCCGGTACAGCAGCGCCTGCTGCGGCAACGTCGGCGTCTCCAGCACGACGTCCGGCTCCCGGGACGGCCACTCGATCCGGTCCGACGGCCCGCGGGAACCGCCGAAACCCCCTTCCCCGCGGGCGAAGATGCTCGACCGGGCCGTCCACAGCGGATCACCGGCGGACGACGTCACGGCGACCTCCTGGACCACCACCGCCGCCTTCCCCTTGTCGAAGACGTCGGCGATCCGCGACCGCGCCACCGCCTTCCCCGAAGCGGGGATCGGGCCGTGCAGGGTGATCTCCTGCTTGCCGTGCAGCACCTTGGCCAGATCGATCTCCACACCGGGGAACGACACCGCCGGCGGGTCGAACACCCGCAGGTTGGCCGCGACCGTCGCGAACGTCGGCAGCACCACCAGGTCCTGCTCGTAGGTGTAGCGCAGCTCGTCCGGGCCGGCGCCGAGCGCCAGGTGGTACAGCAGGACGTCCGACGACGTCCAGGCGAAGCTCACCTCGCCGATCTCGGCGCCGATGGCGACCGCGGGATCGATGGGCACGGGTGCTCCTATTCGTAGCTGATCGAGACCTCGTCGGTGACCGGCAGCGACTGGCAGGCCAGCACGATGCCGTCCGCCATGTCCTCGGCGTCCAGGACCTCGTTGTGCAGCATCTTCACCTCACCCGAGACGATCCGGCACGCGCACGCGCTGCATTGTCCCTCGCGGCACGAGTACGGCGCGTCCATCCCCTCGTCCAGCAGCCGGTCGAGGAGCTTCCGCTGCCGCGGCCAGGACAGGGTCCGGGTGGAGCCGTCCAGCGACACCGTCAGCGACGCCGGGGCGACGTCCGAAGCCGGTTCCTCCTCGACGAGGGCGACCTCTTCGAACGGGTTGCCCGACAGCGACGCGAACTTCTCGACGTGCACCCGGTTCCGGGGCACCCCGAGCTGCCCGAGCGCCTCCCGCACCGCCACCATGAAGGGCGCCGGGCCGCAGAGGAACGCCTCGAACGACGTGTACACCGACGCCAGCCCGCGCAGCTGGGCGACATCCGGCAGGCCCTGGACGCTTTCCAGCCAGTGCACGACGACCAGGCGGTCTCCGTGGCGTTTTGCCAGGGACGCCAGCTCACCCGCGAAGATCACCGAACGCTCGTCGCGGTTCGCGTAGACCAGCACGACCCGGCCGGATCCCTGCTCCAGCGCCGTCTTGAGGATCGCCATCACCGGGGTGATGCCGCTGCCGCCGGCGAACAGCAGGAAGTCCTCGTCGACCGACGAGGGGCAGAACACCCCCGCCGGCGCCAGCACGTCCAGGGTCATCCCCGGTTTCAGCGACTCGCAGATCCAGCTCGAGCCGTACCCGCCGTCGGTCCGCTTGACCGTCACCTGCAGGCGGTTCTCGTGCGGTGCGCTCGACAGCGAATAGCACCGCGCCACCGAACCCGTGCGTTCGCTGGGGATCCGCAGGGTGAGGAACTGGCCCGCCGCGTACCGGAACGCGGAAGCGTGCTCCGGCGGGACCTCGAACACCACCGACCGCGCGTCCGGCGTCTCGACGACGACGTCGGCGACCGTCAGCGTGTAGACCCGGTCACCCATCGGCCACCGCCAGCGTGCCTTCGCGCACGGCGTCGGAGATGCTGTCGGCCAGCTTCGGGCAGGTGTCGAGCAGCGCTGTCGGGGTGCCGGCCCCCGCGAACACCGGGCAGCTGTCGGCGGGGTGGGACGTCCACTGGATGCTCGTGTGCTGGACGCTGTTCTTCTTCACCAGCACGCAGGTCCCGCAGCTGCGGCACTCGTGCGGCCGCAGCCCGCCCGACAGGAACTCCGTCTGCTCGGCGGTCGTCACACTTCCGCCTCGGTCTTCTGCCGCGCCAGGTTCTCCGCGACCTCCGCCGACCACGCCTCGTTGGCCTTCGTGGTGTCCACTTCGAACTCGAACCGCCGGGTCATGTCCTCGGTGACGTCGGCGGCGTCGACGTAGAACTGCTGGTACCACCGGCGAAGCTGGTAGACCGGACCGTCCTCTTCGCACAGCAGCGGGTTGTCGATCTGCGTCTTGTGCTTCCAGATCTCGACGTCCTGCAGGAAGCCGGCGCCGATCCCGCGGGCCAGCTTCGCCGCGATCTTGTCCGCGTGCTCGTCCGAGATCCCCGGCACCTTCTTGACCTTCATGCCGTACTGCAGCACGAACGACGTCGGCGTCACGGGGTAGTGGCAGTTGATGAGCACGCTCTCGATCTCGTAGCCCTGGAACGAGTTCACCAGCTTGTTGATCATGTACGACGGCCCGAAGTACGACGCCTCCGACCGGAGCAGGTTCTCCTCGCCGCCGTAGTTCGACGCCATGCCCATGTCCGGGCGGCCCTTGGTGTTGAGGTACTGCGTGGCGATGTGGCCTTCGAAGACGTTCTTGAAGTACGTCGGGTAGGCGTAGTGGATGTAGAAGAAGTGCGCCATGTCCACGACGTTGTCGATGATCTCGCGGCAGTTCGAGCCCTCGATGAAGATCGAGTCCCACGTCCAGTTGCTCCACTCGGGGCTGCCGTCGGCCTCGATCCGCGGGATCGCCAGCTCGTCGGCAGGCGGGTTGCCCTCCGGGTCGTGCCACACGAGCAGCTGCCCGTTCTGCTCGGCCGTCGTCCACGACCGCGTCCGCGCGCGCAGCGGAACCCGCTTGGCGTAGGGGATCGAGACGCACTTGCCCTTGCCGTTCCAGCGCCAGTCGTGGAACGGGCAGGCCACCTCGTCGCCCTTGACCGTGCCCTGGGTGAGGTCGCCGCCCATGTGCCGGCAGTAGCCGTCGAGCACGTGGAGCTCGCCGCGGGAGTCGGCGAACACGACGAGCTTCGTGCCGAACGCGGTGATCGCGTGCGGGTTCCCGTCGCGGAAGTCCCGCGCCAGCCCCAGGCAGTGCCAGCCGCGGGCGAACCGGGCCGGTGGCTCGCCGGCGTGGATGGTGCGTACCGAATCCTGCGTCATCGCTGCCCTCCCGTGGTCTCCTGATCCTCGTGCGCCAGCCGCGTCGCCGCAAGGTAGCCGAACACCATGGCGGGGCCGATGGTCGCGCCGGGCCCGGCGTACGTCCGGCCCATCACGGCCGCGCTGGCGTTGCCCGCGGCGAACAGGCCCGGGACGACCGAGCCGTCCTCGCGCAGCACCCGCGCGTGCTCGTCGGTGCGCAGCCCGCCCTTGGTGCCCAGGTCGCCCGGCACGATCTTCACCGCGTAGAACGGCGCCTTGTCGAGCGGGCCGAGGCTGGGGTTGGGTTTGTTGCGCGGGTCGCCGTAGTAGTGGTCGTACTTGCTGACCCCGCGGTGGAAATCTTCGTCGAAGCCCTGCCGTGCGAAGCCGTTGAAGCGTTCGACGGTGGCTTCCAGCGACTGGGCCGGGACGTCGATCTTCGCCGCCAGCCCGGCCAGTGACGACGACTTCGCCGCGATCCCGGCCTTGAACCAGCGGCCGGGCAGCGGCCGGCGCGGCCCGATGCCGGTGAACATGTACCGGTCCTTGTAGCGCTGGTCGAACACCAGCCAGGTCGGGATGTGCTCGCCCGGCCCGTCCCCCGTGCCGTACATCGCGTGCACGGCCTCGACGTAGGGCGCCGATTCGTTGACGAACCGCTCGCCGCGGGCGTCGACCATGATGCAGCGCGGCCGCGACCGCTCGGCCAGCGCGAACCACGGGCCGCCGGTGAGCGGCAGCGTCGGCCCCCACCAGGCGTCGTCCATCAGGTCGAGCGCCGCACCCTGCTTGAGGCCGGCGGTGATGCCGTCGCCGGTGTTGGCCTCCGCGCCGACGGTCCAGTCGACGCCGATCGGCGCGCGCTGGTACTTCTCGCGCATCTCCAGATTCCGTTCGAAGCCGCCGCTGGCGAGGATCACGCCCCGCCCGGCGCCGATGACCGAGCCGTCCTCGAGGACGACACCGGTGACGCGGTCGCCGTCGGTCCGCAGGTCGGCCAGGGGGGTGTTCAGCCGGACGTCGACCCCGGCCCGCGCCAGGCCCACCCGCAGGCCGGCCGCAAGCGCTTGCCCCATGCTCAGCAGCTGCTGCCCGCGCACCCGCCCGGCGAGCCACCGGAAGCCCAGCGACACCAGCCGGACCGCGCCGCGGGGGTGCCGGGCCAGGAGGCTCAGCCAGCGGTAGTCGGCCTGGGTGATCGGCACGCCGAGCGGGGGAGCGCTGTACGGCGGTTCGAGGTGGGCCAGTTCGGGCCCGAGCAGCTTGCCGTCGAGGGCGGCCGGCTCGACCGACCGGCCGCCGGAGCGCCCGCCGGAAGCTTCGGGGTGGTAGTCGCTGTAGCCGCGGACCCAGCGGAACTCCAGCGGGGTGTGGTCGCAGACGAACCGCAGCACCTCGGGGCCGTGCGCGAGGAACGTGTCCCGCCGGACGGCCGGGACGACGTCGCCGACGATCGCGGCCAGGTACGCGCGCGCCCGCTCGGGCGGCTCGTCGATCCCGGCGGCGCGCAGCGCGTGGTTGCCGGGCAGCCAGACGCCGCCGCCGGAGCGCGCGGTCGAGCCGCCGAAGCAGGCTGCCTTCTCCAAGACGACGACACTCAGACCGGCTTTCGCCGCAGCCAGCGCGGCGGTCATCCCAGCGGCACCGCTGCCGACGACGACGACGTCGAACTGCTCCGTCATGCCACCTCACTTGTAGGGCGTTCTGCGGAACACTTGTAACGTGTTCCACAGGACGAGTCTCCAGTTGAGAGCCGCTTTCGGTCACCATAGACGAGAACGTGTTTCAGTTCTAGGGTAGTGACCATGGACGCACTCGTCGCGGACGTGGTCATCGTGGGGTTCGGGGCGGCCGGCGCCTGTGCCGCCCTCGAAGCGGCCGACGCGGGCGCCGACGTGGTCATCGTCGAGCGCTTCGCCGGCGGTGGGGCCAGCGCGGTCAGCGGTGGCGTGGTCTACGCCGGCGGTGGGACGCGCCAGCAGCTCGACGCGGGTGTCGACGACTCGGTCGACGCGATGTACGCCTACCTGCGGCTCGAAACCGGGGACGTCGTCTCGGAGGCGACGCTGCGGCGGTTCTGCGAGGGCAGCCGCGAGATGATCACCTGGCTGGAGACCAACGGCGTGCCGTTCGAAGGCAGCCTGTGCCCGTACAAGACGTCGTACCCGAGCGACCGGCACTACCTCTACTACTCCGGCAGCGAGGCCGCCGGCGGCTTCCGCGATGCGGCGAAGCCGGCGGCGCGCGGCCACCGCGTCAAGGGCCCGGGGACTTCGGGGAAGACGCTGATGGCCCGGCTCGAGGCGGCCGTGCGCGCCCACGGCATCCGGGTGCTGACGCAGACGACGGCGCGGGCCCTGATCCGGGACGGCGAGGGCCGCGTGACCGGGCTCGTCGCCGACACGCTGGGCGACGCCTCCGCGGGGGTCCGGGCCCGGCACCGGCGGCTCGCGCAGTACGCCGCCAAACCCGGCATCTACGTGCCCTCGTTGCGCAGGTCGCTGCACCGCCGGGTCGAGCGCTTCGAGCGGCAGCACGGCCGTGAACTGCGGATTTCCGCCCGGCGCGGGGTGGTCCTCGCCGCGGGCGGGTTCATCGCCAACCGGGAGATGGTGCGCGAGCACGCGCCGGCCTACCGCGGCGGCCTGGCGCTCGGCACGTCCGCGGACGACGGTTCGGGCATCCGGCTCGGCGTCGAAGCCGGCGCGGCGACCGGGGAACTGGGCCGGATCTCCGCGTGGCGGTTCGTCACGCCGCCCAGCGCGTTCCTCGGGGGGATCATCGTGGACGCCGGCGGGCGGCGGGTCATCGACGAGTCCCGCTACGGCGCCGCTGTGGGCGAGAAGCTGATCGAGGAGCACGCGAGCAAGGGCTGGCTGCTCGTCGACGCGCCGATCGTCGCGGAGGCCCGCCGGGACGGCCGGAAGCAAAGCCAGTGGTTCCAATGGCTCCAGCTGCGCTACCTGCTGCGGCGCGGACGGGTCGTCGCGTCGACGGTCGAGGAAGCCGCGCGCAAGGCCGGCGTCGATCCCCAGGGGCTGCGGGCGAGCGTCGAGGCCTACCACGGCGCCGAAGACCCGGTGGGCAAGCCGGACGAGTTCCGGCGGCGCCTGGACTTCCCGCCGTACTCGCTCATCGACATCTCCGTACGGCCGAACCTCGGCTACCCGACCCCGATGCTCACCCTCGGCGGGCTGGTGGTCGACGAGGACTCCGGCGCGGTCCGGAACACGGCGGGGGAGCCGATCGCCGGCCTGTACGCCGCCGGTCGCACCGCGGTGGGAATCTGTTCCAGGTCGTACGTGAGCGGCCTGTCGCTGGCCGACTGCGTGTTTTCCGGCCGCAGAGCGGGGATCAACAGTGCTCTGGCGCAGGGCGTTCTCGACAAAAACGAGAACGTGTTCTAGTCTTGCGGGAGTGAACGCGAGAGAGGACTGCGCATGAGTGAGCCGGTGATCGCCGGGGTCCGGGACCTCCTGCCGGTCCTGCGGGAACGGGCCCAGGACACCGAGGACGCGCGGCGCGTCCCCGAGGAGTCCGTCAAGGCCCTGCAGGAGACCGGGTTCTTCAAACTGCTGCAGCCGAAGCTCCACGGGGGCTTCGAAACCGACCCGGTGAGCTTCTACACCGCGGTGAAGCTGATCGCGAGCGCGTGCGGGTCCACCGGCTGGGTCGCCTCCATCCTCGGCGTCCACCCGTGGCACGTGGCGTTGTTCGACGCGCAGGCGCAGCAGGAGGTGTGGGGCGAGGACCAGGAAGTGCGGATTTCCTCGTCGTACGCGCCGATGGGCAAGGCCGAGGTGGTCGAGGGCGGCTACCGGCTGTCGGGCCGGTGGAGCTTCTCCTCCGGCTCCGACCACTGCACGTGGGTGCTGCTCGGGGGCCCCGCCTTCAAGGACGGCAAGCCGGTGGACTTCTGCTCCTACCTGCTGCCCATCGCCGACTACTCCATTGTGGACGTCTGGGACACGATCGGCCTGCGCGGCACCGGCTCGAACGACATCGTCGTCGAGGACGTCTTCATCCCGCAGCACCGGGCGCTGAGCTTCATCGCGACGTCGAAGTGCCGGGTGCCCGGCCAGGCCGTCAACCCCGGTCCGCTGTACCGGCTGCCGTACGGTTCGGTGCACCCGACCACGATCACCGCGCCGATCATCGGCATGGCGCAGGGCGCCTACGACGCGCACGTGGAGCACCAGCGCAAGCGCGTGCGGGCCGCGTACGCCGGTGAGCAGTCCAAAGAGGACCCGTTCGCCAAGGTGCGGATCGCCGAGGCGGCCAGTGAGATCGACGCCGCCTGGCTGCAGCTGACCCGCAACATCGAGGAGCTGTACGAGCTCGCCAAGCGCGAGGAGCGGCTGCCCGTGGACCTGCGGCTGCGCGTCCGGCGCGACCAGGTGCGCGGCACCGAACGGGCCATCTCCGCGATCGACCGGCTCTTCGAGAACTCCGGCGGCCGCGCGATCCAGCGCGGCACCCCGATCCAGCGCTTCTGGCGCGACGCGCACGCGGGCCGCGTCCACGCGGCCAACGACGCCGAGCGCGCGTACGTCATGTACGGTACCGGCGCCTTCGGGCTCCCCGTCGAGAACTCGATGTACTGATGGCCGCTCCCGAAGGCAAGTACGTCCAGGCGGGCTCGCTGAAGCTGCACTACCACGAAGCCGGTGCGGAACACGCCGAGACGGTGATCCTGCTGCACGGCGGCGGGCCCGGCGCATCGGCGTGGAGCAACTTCGGGCGCAACCTGCCGGAGTTCGCCAAGCACTACCGGACGATCGCCGTCGACCAGCCCGGCTTCGGCCGGTCGGACAAGCCGGCCGAGCACCCGCAGTACTTCCGGCACAGCGCGGACGCCGTCGCCGGACTGATGGACGCCCTCGGCATCGAACGGGCCCACTTCGTCGGCAACTCCCTGGGCGGGGGCGCGGCGGTGCGGTTCGCGCTCAACCACGGCAAGCGGGCCGGGCGGCTGGTGCTGATGGGGCCGGGTGGGCTGAGCGTCAACCTGTTCGCGCCCGATCCGACCGAAGGCGTCAAGAACCTCGGGCGGTTCGCGGTCAAGCCGTCGCGCGAGCGGATGGAAGCCTTCCTTCGCATCATGGTCCACGACCAGGCGCTGATCACCGACGAACTGATCGACGAACGGTTCGCCGCCGCGAACACCCCGGAGTCCCTGGCCGCCATGCGGGCGATGGGGATGTCGTTCGCACAGCCGGACACCTACGAAGAGGGCATGCTCTGGCGCGAAGCCCACCGGCTGCGCCAGCGCGTCCTGCTGATCTGGGGACGCGAGGACCGCGTCAACCCGCTCGACGGCGCGCTCGTCGCGCTGAAGACGATTCCGCGCGCGCAGCTGCACGTGTTCGGCGGCTGCGGGCACTGGGCCCAGCTGGAGAAGTTCGACGAGTTCAACCGGCTGGCCCTCGATTTCCTCGGGAGTTCCTGATGGGCATCCGGTCACTGGGCTACCTCCGCATCGAAGCCACCGACATGGCGGCCTGGCGCGAGTACGGGCTCAAGGTGCTCGGCATGGTCGAAGGCAGCGGCACCGACCCGGACGCGCTGTACCTGCGCATGGACGACTTCCCGGCGCGGCTGGTCATCTCGCCCGGCGACGCCGATCGGCTCGCGCGCACCGGCTGGGAGGTCGCCAACGCGGGAGAGCTCGCCGAACTGCGGTCCCGGTTGGACAGTGCGTCGGTGCCGTACAAGGAGGGCACGCCCGACGAGCTGGCCGACCGGCGCGTCGACGAGCTGATCAGCTTCGACGACCCGTCCGGCAACACCCAGGAGGTGTTCCACGGCGTCGCGTTGCAGCACCGGCGTGTGGTGAGCCCGTACGGCCACAAGTTCGTCACCGGCGAGCAGGGACTCGGCCACGTCGTCTTGTCCACCAAGGACGACGAGGCGTCGCTGCGGTTCTACCGAGACGTGCTCGGCTTCCGGCTGCGCGACTCGATGCGCCTGCCGCCGCAGCTGGTCGGCAGGCCCGCCGACGGCGCGCCCGCGTGGCTGCGGTTCTTCGGCTGCAACCCGCGCCACCACAGCCTGGCCTTCCTGCCGATGCCGACACCGAGCGGGATCGTGCACCTGATGGTCGAGGTGGAGCACACCGACGACGTCGGGCTGTGCCTCGACCGCGCGATCCGGCGGAAGGTGCCGCTGTCGGCCACGCTCGGCCGGCACGTCAACGACCTGATGCTGTCGTTCTACATGAAGACGCCGGGCGGCTTCGACGTCGAGTTCGGCTGCGAAGGCCGCCAGGTCGACGACGACAACTGGATCGCCCGCGAGAGCACCGCGGTTTCGCTGTGGGGGCACGACTTCTCGGTCGGCGCGCGGCCCCCCGGCTCATGACGTCGGTGGCGGTCGACCAGACCGCGTTCCGCAGCGTCCTCGGGCACTTCTGCACCGGCGTCACCGTGGTCACCGGCCGTGACGGCGACACCCTCGCCGGATTCGCCTGCCAATCGTTCGCCGCGCTGTCGCTCGACCCACCGCTGGTGCTGTTCTGCCCGGCCCGGACCTCGCGGACCTGGCCGGTGCTCGCCGCGGCCGGCCGGTTCGCCGTCAACGTGCTGGCCGAGGACCAGCAGGAGGTCAGCGCGGTGTTCGGCGCCCGCGGCGAGGACAAGTTCGCCCGCTGCGCCTGGACGCCCGCGCCGTCCGGGGCGCCCCTGCTCGACGGGGCGCTCACGTGGATCGACTGCGAGCTGGAAGCGGTGCACGAGGGAGGCGACCACTACGTCGTGATCGGCCGGGTCACCGCACTCGGCGCCCCGTCGGACGTCCGCCCGCTGCTGTTCCACCGCGGCCGGTACGCGGTCACCGAACCGGTCCGGGACGCGTTCTCGGCCCTGATGCCCTGGCCCCGCCCCGACGACTGGCTGTGATCGGCCGTCGCGGTCGGTGCCGGCAGTCGTCTGGTTGTGCAGCGGTTCACAAGTGGGCCGCATCCCATTCACAAGAGAAAGCCGAGCGTCGGCGCGCACACTCCCACCGAGAAGGCACCTTCCCGGGAGGAGTGAGTCGCGCATGCGTGGGCCCAGCGGACGGATCGCCCGGTTCGGACGGCGAGTGCGCCCCGGCCGCAACCCACTCGCGCGAGCGGGTGACCGCGTCGAAGCCGTCCTGCTGCTCCTGGCCGTCGCCGGCGCGTTCCTCGCCGTGCCGTTCGCCGCGGCTCTCGGCTCCGAGACCTACGCCGCCCAGACCACCCGCGCCGAGCAGGAGCGCGGTACCCGCCACCCGGCGACGGCCGTCTCGCTCGCCGCCGCGTCCGGCCAGTCCTACGGCACCGACGGCGCCGGTGTCCCGGTCGACCAGACGACGGTCCCGGCCGCCTGGTTCGACGCGCGCGGCGCCCGCCACACCGGCGACGTCCTCACCGACGCCGGCAGCCCCGCGGGCACCCGCGTGCCCGTGTGGCTCGACCAGCGCGGCGAGCTGACCGGCGAACCCCGGTCCGGGTTCACTTCGGCGGTCGACGGCATCTATGCGGCGATCCTGCTCTGGGCCGCGGTCACCGGCGTGCTGGCCGGCCTCTACGGCGCCGCCCGGTTCGTCCTGTCCCGCCTCCACGCGGCGGCCTGGGACCGAGCCTGGTCCGAAGCCCGCCACGACAGCCGCTTCTGAGCCGTCACTTCCAGCGGAAGTGCACGAACACCCGGCCGAAGTTGTCCTTGTCCTTCTCGACCCGGTGGTACAGCGCCTTGACGTCCTTGCGCTCGAGGAACCGCAGGACGTGCTTCTTCAGCTGCCCCGAGCCCTTGCCCGGGATGATCTCGACGAGCGGCGCCTTCTTGGCGACGGCCTCGTCGATGATCGCGCGCAGGGCCCGGTCGATCTCGCCGCCGCGGTTGTAGACGTCGTGCAGGTCCAGTTTCAGCTTCACGCGCACTCCCGAGCTCAAGGGTTCCGGCAAGGTCGATCGCTGCGGTGAGTTGGCCGTTCCGGGCGGCGAGTTGGCCCCTGCGGCCGGTGAGTTGGCCCCTGCGGCCGGTGAGTTGCGGCTTGGATTCGCCGGCGACATCGTGCGAGGTGTCCCATGACCCATTCGCGAAGCGCGGACCCGCAGCCACACCCAGGTCGCCGTCGTCGGCGACGTTCGCGAACTCGAGCAGGTAGCGCGCGTACCGCTCGTGCTCGTCGATCACAGTGCCTGCCACCAGCCGTCCACCGCAGGCGGGGCGGCCACGTCGATGCGCTCGCCCGGGCGGGGGATCGCCACCGGGAGGTCGGCTTCCTTCGCCTCGCTCCACACGCGGTCCGCGGGCTCGCCCCACGGGTGCATCGCCAGCTGGAACGTCGCCCAGTGCACCGGGACCAGCAGCTTCGCCCGGACGTCGAGGCCCGCCGCGACGCCTTCCTCCGGGGTCATGTGGATGTCCGGCCACTGCGGGGCGTACGCGCCGATCTGGATGAGCGCCGCGTCGAACGGGCCGTGCTCCGCGCCGATCGCCGTGAAGCCGGCGAAGTAGCCCGTGTCACCGCTGTAGAACACCCGGTGCGACGGCCCCAGCAGCGCCCAGGACGTCCACAGCGTGTCGTCGTTCGAGATGCCGCGGCCGGAGAAGTGCTGGGCCGGGGTCGCGACGAACCGGACGCCCGCCACCGTCGCCTCTTCGTGCCAGTCGAGCTCGATGATCCGCGAAGCCGGGACGTTCCAGCGTTCCAGGTGCGCACCGACCCCGAGCGGCACCAGGAAGGGCGCCTGCGACGATGCCACCAGCGCGCGGACCGTGCCCAGGTCCAGGTGGTCGTAGTGGTCGTGCGAAATCACCACGGCGTCGACCCGGCCGACGCCGGACAGCGGTACCGGCGGCTCGTGCAGCCGCCGCGGCCCGGCGAACGCCGCGGGCGAGACCCGCTCGCTCCACACCGGGTCGAGCAGCACGCGGGCGCCGTCGAGCTCGACCAGCGTGGACGCGTGGCCGTACCAGGTCAGGTGCACGCCGTCGGCCGACAGCACCGGCTCCGCCGCGACCAGCGGCACCGCGTGGGCGGGTTTGCGCAGCTCACGGTGCTCGCCGAAGAACATCTCGCGGAAGATGGTCCGCATCGACGCCGCGGTCATCGGGTGCCGCGGCGCGGCGTTGCGGAACACCTTGCCGTCGAACTGCGGCGAGGAGCGGACCCGCTCGGCCCGCGCGCCGGTGGCCTTCGCGCCGAACGCCGCCGGCAGGTCCCGAAGGGCCGCGACCGTCTTTTTCATGTTCCGCTCTTCCTCATGCCCCGAGTCTACGAACGCTTCCTGAGAGGCGCCCCAGCTTCATGCAGGTGGGTGAGGGCCTGCCGGTAGGACTCGACCAGGCTCGTCTGCAGGTACGGGATCCCGAGCTCGGCGCAGTAGGCCTGGACGATCGGCTGCGCCCGCCGCAGGTGCGGCGACGGCATGCTCGGGAACAGGTGGTGCTCGATCTGGTAGTTGAGGCCGCCGAGGGCGACGTCGGTGACGGCGCCGCCGCGGACGTTGCGCGAGGTGAGCACCTGCTTGCGGAGGAAGTCGAGCTCGGTGCGCCCGGTCAGCGTCGGCATGCCCTTGTGGTTGGGCGCGAAGATCGATCCCATGTAGACACCCCAGAGTCCCTGGTGGACGGCGAAGAACAGCAACGCCATGCCGGGGCTGAGAACGGTGAGCAACGCGCCGAAGTAGAGGACGAAGTGCGCGGCGAGCAACGCGGCTTCGGTGGTGCGGCGGCGCAGGCCCGGCTTGCGCACGGCACGGATGCCGGACCAGTGCAGGTTCAGCCCTTCGAGGGTGAGCAGCGGGAAGAACAGGAACGCCTGGTACCGCCCGATGAACCGGGGCACTGGTCCGAGATCCGCGCGGGCCTGGTCCTTCGACCAGACGAGAATGTCCGGGTCGACGTCGGGGTCGAGCTCCTCGTGGTTCGGGTTGGCGTGGTGGCGGGTGTGCTTGTCCATCCACCAGCCGTAGCTCATCCCGGCCCCGAGGTTGCCCGCGAGCAACCCGGCGATCTCGGTGGGCCGCCGCCGCCGGAACACCTGCTTGTGCGCGAGGTCGTGGGACAGCAACGCGATCTGGCCGGACATCACCGCCAGGAACGCGGCGACGGCGAGCTGCCACCACGAGTTCCCGAGCAACGCGAAAGCCACCCAGCCGCCGGCGAACAACCCGGTCACCACGGCGATCCGGGCGGTGTAGTAGCCGGGACGGCGGACCAGCAGGCCGGCGGCGGAGATGCGGTGGCTCAGCCGGGCGAAGTCGCTGCCGGCGAGGTTCTCTGTGGTGGTCACGCCCCCGAGTCTTCGGCACCGCCGCCCCTACCGGAATCCTGCGCGCCCCAGCCGCTTTGCGGGGGCCAGCCCTACCGGCCGCGCTGGTATGCGAGCCCGGCTGTCCGGGCGTCAGGCGACGTACTCCGCGAGGTGCTTGCCGGTCAGCGTCTTCTTCCGCGCCTTGACCAGCTCCGCCGGCGTGCCCTCGAACACCACGCGACCGCCGTCGTGACCCGCGCCGGGGCCGAGGTCGACGATCCAGTCCGCGTGGGCCATCACCGCCTGGTGGTGCTCGATGACGATCACCGACTTGCCCGCGTCCACAAGCCGGTCCAGCAGGCCCAGCAGCTGCTCGACGTCCGCGAGGTGCAGGCCCGCCGTCGGCTCGTCGAGGACGTACACCCCGCCCTGCTCCGCCATGTGCGTGGCCAGCTTGATCCGCTGCCGCTCGCCGCCGGACAGGGTCGTGAGGGGCTGGCCGAGCGTGAGGTAGCCGAGGCCGACGTCGGACAGGTGCGTGAGGATCTTGTGCGCCGCCGGCAATGCTGCGTCACCGGACTCGAAGAACGCCTGCGCCTCGGCCACGGACATCCCGAGCACCTCGCTGATGTCGCGGCCGCCGAAGGTGTATTCCAGCACGTCGGCGTTGAACCGCTTGCCCTCGCACACTTCGCACGGGGTGGCGGTGCCGGCCATGATCCCGAGGTCGGTGTAGACGACGCCGGCGCCGTTGCAGTTCGGGCACGCGCCTTCGGAGTTGGCGCTGAACAGCGCCGGCTTCACGCCGTTGGCCTTGGCGAACGCCTTGCGGATCGGCTCGAGCAGCCCGGTGTACGTCGCCGGGTTGCTCCGCCGTGAGCCGCGGATCCCGGTCTGGTCGACCGTCACCACGCCCTCGCCGCCGGACACCGAACCGTGGATCAGCGAGCTCTTGCCCGAACCCGCGACCCCGGTCACGACGACCAGCACGCCGAGCGGGAGGTCGACGTCGACGTCCTGCAGGTTGTGCGTGGCCGCCCCGCGCACCTCGAGCACCCCCGACCGCGAGCGCACCGACGGCTTCAGCGACGCGCGGTCGTCCAAGTGCCGCCCGGTCAGCGTCCCGCTCCTGCGCAGCCCGTCCACCGTGCCCTCGAACACCACCTCGCCGCCGTCGGTGCCGGCGCGCGGCCCGAGGTCGACGACGTGGTCGGCGATCGCGATCGCCTCCGGCTTGTGCTCGACGACCAGCACCGTGTTGCCCTTGTCGCGCAGCTGCAGCAGCAGCTCGTTCATGCGCTGGATGTCGTGCGGGTGCAGCCCGATCGTCGGCTCGTCGAAGACGTAGGTGACGTCGGTGAGCGACGACCCGAGGTGCCGGATCATCTTGGTGCGCTGGGCTTCCCCGCCCGACAGCGTGCCCGACGGCCGGTCGAGCGAGAGGTAGCCGAGGCCGATCTCGACGAAGGACTCGAGGGTGTGCTTCAGCGCGTCCAGCAGCGGCGCGACCGACGGCTCGGCCAGCTTCCCCACCCAGGCGGCGAGGTCGCTGATCTGCATCGCGCAGGCGTCGGCGATACTGATCCCGCCGATCTTGGACGACCGGGCCTCCGCGGACAGCCGCGTGCCCGCGCAGTCCGGGCAGGTCTGGAAGGTCACCGCCCGCTCCACGAACGCCCGGATGTGCGGCTGCAGCGAGTCGACGTCCTTGGACAGCATGGACTTCTGGATCGCCGGGACCAGCCCCGAGAAGGTCAGGTTGATGCCGTCGACCTTGATCTTGGTCGGTTCCTTGTACACCAGATCGGCGAACTGCTTCTTGGTGTACTTCTTGATCGGCTTGTCCGGGTCGAAGAAGCCGGCGCCGCGGAAGATGCGGCCGTACCAGCCCTCCATGCTGTAGCCGGGGATGGTGATCGCGCCTTCGTTGAGCGACTTGTTCTCGTCGTACAGCGCGGTCAGGTCGATGTCGTTGACCTTGCCCCGGCCCTCGCAGCGCGGGCACATGCCGCCGGTGATGCTGAAGCTGCGCCGCTCCTTGAGCTGCCGCCCGCCCTTCTCGATGGTGACCGCGCCGGCGCCGCTGATCGAGGCGACGTTGAACGAGAACGCCTGCGGCGAGCCGATGTGCGGCTGCCCGAGCCGGCTGAAGAGGATGCGCAGCATCGCGTTCGCGTCGGTCGCGGTGCCGACGGTGGAGTGCACGTTGGCGCCCATCCGCTCCTGGTCGACGATGATCGCGGTGGTGATCCCGTCCAGGACGTCGACGTCGGGCCGGGCCAGCGTGGGCATGAACCCCTGCACGAAGGTGCTGTAGGTCTCGTTGATCAGCCGCTGCGACTCGGCGGCGATCGTGCTGAACACCAGGGAGCTCTTGCCGGAGCCGGAGACGCCGGTGAACACCGTCAGCCGCCGCTTGGGCAGCTCGACGTGGACGTCCTTGAGGTTGTTCACGCGCGCGCCGTGGACGCGGATCAGGTCATGGCTGTCCGCGACGTGCGGAGCGGTCTTCCTCGTGGGCTTGCTCATCGGGGTTCTCCAGCGTTCGTTCAGGCAGCGTTCGTTCGGTTCAGTGCGCTGACCGCTCCGGCGGCGCGCCGGTAGTCCTGCGGGGTCTGGCCGTACGCCTGCCGGAACCGCTCGACGAACAGCGTGACCGGCAGGTCCACGCTGCGGGCGAGCGCTTCGACGTCGAGGGGCCCGGCGTGCTCGCGGTCGATGCGGTCGCGGACGCGCCGCAGCTGCGCCAGCTCGCGGAAGTGCTGGTGTGCGGCGATTTTGAGGCTCAGGCACATGGTCGATCCCCTTCCGGTGGGCGCCGGATCGCGCGGTGGCCGAGCACCGCGGCGGTCGTCGTCAGCGCAGTTCCTGGATGCGGAGCAGGTTGCCGGCGGGGTCGCGGAACGAGCAGTCACGGATGCCGTAGGGCTGCTCTACCGGCTCCTGGACGACCTCGGCGTTCCCGGCCTCGAGCTTCGCGAAGAGGGCGTCGAGGTCCTTGGTGGCGAGGTTGACACTGGCGTACGTGCCCTTGGCCATCATCTCGTTGATGGTGCGGCGCTCGTCGTCGGTCACGCCGGGCGTCGCGGCCACCGGGGTCAGCACGATCGAGGTGTCGGGCTGGTTCGGGGGGCCGACGGTGATCCACTGCAGGTCGCCGTACTTGACGTTCTGGCGGACCTCGAAGCCGAGCAGGTCGCGGTAGAACCCGAGCGAGGCCTCCGGGTCGGTGTGCGGGAGGAAGCTCGAGTGAATGGTGACGTCCATGGTCGTCACCCTAGGTGTGCGCCGGGGGTCGTGCTTCTCGATTCCTGATCGGTCTGGTGACCTGTTTGGCCACGCACGGCGGCATCCCGACGGTGGCCTCGGCCTGCTGCTCGCGGTAGACGCTCGGGGGCATGCCCACCAGCTCGGCGAACCGGGTGCTGAAGGTGCCCAGCGACGAGAAGCCGACGCTGAAGCAGACCTCGGTGACGCTCAGCTCGCCCGTGCGCAGCAGGGCCATCGCCCGTTCGATCCGCCGCGTCATCAGGTACGAATACGGTGACTCTCCGTAGGCTCGCCGGAACTGGCGGCTGAGGTGCCCGGCCGACATGTTCACCCCACGGGCCAGCGCCTCGACGTCGAGCGGCTGCGCGTACTCCCGGTCGATCCGGTCCCGGACGCGGCGCAGCAACGCGAGGTCGCGCAGGTACTGCGCCGTGGCGGCGGTGCTGGTCACGGATGGATCCTGCCATATCGGACGGGCTTCGGCGGAGCTGCCGCGGTGTCCGTCCGCGAAGGGCGGCGCCCGCGATCGGCGGGACCTCACGGGGGTGGAGGCCGTCCCGGGGGTTCCCGTGCCCCCGGGACGGCCGTGCACCGGTGCTGAAGACCGTGGAGCCCCTTCCGGTGGCATACCCGTCCGCCGGAACGGTCTCCACGGCCCGTCCGCCACGGCGGGTCGGGCCCGCCGCGGCGCTCGACCCCGGGCCCCCGCCCGGTGCGCCGGAAGAAGGCCACCCCGGGGGCGTCGGGTTCCCTCGGGATGGCCCTCTCCTGGCCCGCCGGGCGCTCGGTCCGCCTCCCTGGCGGGAGGCACGGACGCGAGGCGGGCAGGGGGACGCTGGGGCCGGCCACCACACCGCCCAGCCGCGGAGGGGGTGTGGTGGCCGGCAAGGGACGGAGCCGCCGCGCGCAGCCCCGTCCCGGCTTCTACCTCCCCATCGGGATGGCCATCGTCGGCAGCGCTCCGGCGGGCAGCGACTGTGCCTGCAGCGCCGTCGTGGGGGGCGACTGCGCGGGGAACGCCGTGGTCGGGATGTCGTTGGCGAACTCGCTCTCGAACTCGCGCTCGAAGGCCTGCGCGTCGAACCCGCTGTCGAACTCCGGCGGCACCTCGGCCGCCATCGCGGCGAGCGCCGGCTCGACCATCGGCACCTGCGGGACCTCGGCGACGGGCGCGGGCTCCGGCTCCGGCACGTAGTCGGGGGCGGGCAGCCGCCGGTCGAGCTCGGCCATCCAGTCGAGCATCGCCCGCGGCTTGTCCCAGCAGGAAATGCCGACGAGCCTGCCGTCGCGGACGAAGCCGGTGATGCCGTCGGCCAGCGACACGGTGTCCTCGGCCAGTGACGGCATCCCGCACATCTGCAGGCGCGTGTCGTACAGCGTCGACCAGGCGCGGGGGAGCGGGGTGAACGGGATCGCGCTCGAGTGCCCCATCAGCAGGTTGTCCGCCGCGTGCCGGGCCGACTCGACGGCGTTGATCCAGTGCTCGACCCGCCGCGGGGTCTCGTCGAACCGCAGGTTCGGCCAGCGCGCGATGTCGCCGGCGATGACGACGTCGGAGGCGCCCTCGGCGAACAGCTTCGAGTCGCAGAGGACGCCGTCGCTGATGTCGAGGCCGGAGCCGCGCATCCAGTCCACCGACGGGACGCTGCCGATGGCGAGCACGACGACACTGGCGACCAGCAGCTGGTTGTTCGTCAGGTGCAGCCCGACGGTGTCCTTCGTGCTGATCCAGTGCCGGACTTCGCTCCGCATGGCGAGGTTCGCGCGGTGTTCGTGGTGCGCCTCGACGATGCCGCTCGAGACGCGGTCGCCGAAGCGGTGCAGCGGTGCCTTCGCGTGCCCGACCAGGGTGACGTCCCGGCCGATGTGCCGCATGCTCGCGGCGAACTCGTTGCCGATCAGGCCGGCGCCGATCACGACGGCCGGCTTCTTGCTGGCGTTGAGGCAGCGCCGCACCGCCATCGAGTCCTCGACCGTGCGCAGGATCCGCACCCGCGGGTCGTGCCGCGGTGCCCCTGGCAGGTGTCGCGGGTAGACGCCGGTCGCGGCGATCAGGCCGTCGTACCAGAGGGACTCGCCGCCGGGCAGGTGCACGACCCGCTCGGTGGTGTCCAGGTGCGTGACCCGCGCCCCGAGCCGCCAGTGCACGTCGAGGTCCGGCAGGTAGTGCGAAAGGCCCACGTCGCTGGGGCGCTCGGTCCCCATCACCAGCGCCTTGGAGACCATCGGCCGGTGGTAGGGCCGCCGGGCCTCGTCGCCGATCAGGACGATCTCCCCGTCGAACTTCTGTTCCCGCAAGCGTTCCGCGGCACGCAGCCCGGCGACGCCCGCACCGACGATGACGATCCGGTCGCCGTCAGCCATCGAGGTCCCCTCTCATCACGACCGCCTGCATCGGGCAGCAGCGGGCGGCCATCTTCGCCTGTTCAATGGTGGTTTCGTCGAGCAGTCGCGTGTGGAAGCGCAGGCGGCCGTCCTGGCCGAGGTCGAACACGTCCGGCGCCTCCATGGCGCAGATGCCGTAGAGCTCGCACCGGTCGTTGTCGACACTGATCCGGGGCCCGCCACCGGGCAAACGGAAGGGCACGTCAGACCACCTGTTCTTCCACGAGTCCGATGCGTTCGAGGGTGCGGGCCGGCATGAACCGCAGCAGGGACACCGTCACCGCCGGGACGAGCAGCGTGATGCCGCCCAGCCAGACGGTCGCGAGGTGGCCGTTGGCGATGGCGCCGAACCAGGAGTGCAGCGCGGTCAGCGCCACCGCCGGGTACGCGCACCGGTGCAGCCACAGCCAGCGGCGGTAGGAGGTGAACCGCTGCAGGCCCGCGGTGAGGAAGATCGCCACCATGATCTCGAAGCCGACCATGCCGATGATGTGGCGGGTCTCCTGGCCGGACAGGAACGGGACGAACATGTACTGGAAGCTGTAGGGCTGGATGGTCAGGAAGGTGAAGCCGAGCGCGTGGATGCCGCCGAAGATCAGCGTCGCGGTGGCCAGCACCATGTGCGTGCTGCGCAGGCCCTTCCGGCCGGTGACCGAACGGATCCAGCCGGTCGCGGTGAGCACACCCCAGGTGAGCGTCAGCATCATCGCCGCGTACGACGTCCGGGCGGCGAAGGCCGCGAGGCCGCGGGCCGCCGGGTCGGTCTTCGGCTGGAACTGCTGGGTGAGGAAGATCGTCGCGTCGTGCCAGGTCTCAACCATGGCTACCCCCGGTTCTCGCGGCGGCCGGCCGGGCGGCCCTGGCGCGGCCGCGGTTGCTCTTGACCTGGCGGAGCACGTAGAACAGACCACCGCCGACCAGGAGGAACAACGCGCCCACCACGGCCATCTGGGAGCTGTCGAGGCCGAGCTGGATGCCGGTCGGTGCCGCGGTGGTGGAGACGGCCGGGGTGGGCAGCGCGGTGTAGTCGACCATCCCGCTGCTCTCGAGCATCGTCATGTGCCGCAGCACGGCCTGGTTGCCGACGGTCGCGAAGGCCCGCACGTCGTCGTTGCGGGTGCCGGCCCGTAGCTGCGCGAGCACGGCGAACACCTGGCCGTGCGCCGCGCGCAGCCGGTTGGCGAAGATGCGGTCGAACTCCGGTCCTGGCGAGGCGTTCATCTCTTCGGCGAGCCAGCCGCGCTGTTCCGCGGAGGGCTGGTCGGGGACCGGCGAGTTCAGCTTCTGGGAGAGCGCGCGCGTGGCCACGTCGAGGCGGCCGTGGTCCATCATGATCGCGAAGCCGATCTTCTGGACGATCGGGCTACCCTTCTGCATCGCCATCATGCCGGAGGGCATCTCCCACAGACCGGCCTGGCGGACCTTGGTCAGCAGGACCGCGTCGGTGTCGGACACCGTGGTCTGGGCCAGCGAGGTCGAGCCCGGCGCGAGCAGTGTCAGGATCGCGACCAGCACGAACAGGATCCGGACCAGCGGCCGGGTGAACTCGAGAACGGATGGGGGCTCGTACTCGAGCCCGGCGAGCTCAGACGCCGAACGCATCTTGCCTCCACTGGTCCTGGGTCAACGTGATCTTCTTGCCATCCGGCGCGATCGGGTACCACGCCTGGTCCAGGCCCTGGCCGGAGGTGTCGGCCGGTTCGGTGTCGCCGGTGAAGTGGTACAGCGGCCAGCCGGCGAGGGTGAGCTGCTCGCTGCCGTCGTCGCGGGTGATCTGCCCGATCAGCGACTGGTCGACGTCGATCGGCGCCAGGTTGCCGCCTGCCTTGACCGGGATCCACTTGGTGGCGCACGCACCGATGCAGTTCGACCGCGGGGGGTTGGTCGTGTCCCGGTCGTAGCGGTAGATCGTGTAGCCGGTCCCGTCGACGAGCAGGAGACCGAGGTCGAACGTCTTCGCTGCCCTGAGCTGGCTCTTCGCGGGGTTGTTCGGGTCACCGGTGATGGACTGCGGCATCGGCAGGACGACCTGCCCCTGCTGCATCCCGGGCATCTGCATACCGGCTCCGCCCGCGGCGGCATAGCCGCCGCCGGACGTGGTGGCCGCGCCGGCGGTACAGGCGGTGAGCAGGGTGAGTGCGGTGAGGCACACGGCGGCGGGGACCACCGGTCGGGGAATGCGGATCACTGCTCCTCCGTGGGGCATGACTACGCGCTGTTGCCGGTAGTGCAACGGAAAAGGGCGCGAAAGATCCACAGTGGACATCGGTCCGGAGTGGATGTGGAGCGTTGCGGGGGACAACGCCTGGTCGGGGGTCTTCGGTAGGGGATACGGACACGGTCCGGAAACGGTTCAAAAAAGTTTTGCTCCCGGTTTGCGTGCCCGAAGTACTGGACGTAGGCCGTCCGGCCCACCAGGATGTCCCGCGTGGGACGGCACACTCGAGCGCTGAGACCCCTCGAAGATCAGGAAGTCGTTGATGAGCCCAACGACGCCCATGACGATCTGGCGAAGGCGCTCTACCAGGAGTTCGGCGGGTCGCTGATGGCGTTCGCGCTGCGGCTGACCGGCCACGACCGGCAGTGGGCCGAGGACGTCGTGCAGGAGACCCTGATCAAGGCGTGGCGGAACGCCGACAAGCTCGACCGCCAGCCCGAGATGCTGCGTGCCTGGTTGTTCACGGTCGCCCGGCGTACCGTCATCGACGGCTGGCGCAGCCGCAGCGTCCGGCCCCAGGAGATCGAGGAGATCGAATCCGACGCGATCGCGGTGTCCGACGAGTCGGACCGGACGCTCGCCGCGATGATCGTTTACGAGGCGTTGCAGGGCCTGTCGCCCGAGCAACGCGAGGCCATCCAGCAGACCTACCTGCGCGATCGGACCGTGAACGAGGTCGCGGCGACCCTCGGCGTGCCCCCGGGCACCGTCAAGTCCCGTATCCACCACGCCGTCCGCGCGCTGCGCCGGGCCCTGCGCGAGCGGGGGTGAACTGAGCGTGGCCGGATCCGCACACACCGACGTCGCCGCGTACGTGCTCGGCGTCCTCAGCGAGGCCGAGAGCACCCAGTTCGAAGCCCACCTGATGAACTGCCCGCACTGCCAGCTCGACCTGATCGAGCTCTACCAGCTGCCGGACGTCCTCGACCTGGTGAAGCGCAGCTGGCCGGAGCCCCCGATGCCCGCGCCCAGCCCGCGCACCCTCTCGCCGGGTCCCCGGGTGCTTCGTGGCCTCATGGAAGAGGCCTCCGTCAAGCGCCGCCGCCGCCGGCGCATCGGCATCCTCGCCGGGGCCGCGGCCGCTGCCGCCGTGATCGCGGGCCCGCTGGTGACCCTCGCGGTCCGGCCGGCCGACGCCGTGCCGCCCGCTTCGCTCGCCGCCCCGAGCAGCAAGCAGCCGCCGCCGGCGACGAGCGTCCCGGCGACGTCCACCGCACCGCCGTCCGCGGGCACCCCGGTGCCCGGCGGCGGCCAGACCTACGGCCGCGGCAGTGGTGGGTCCGCGGTCAGCGCGCTGGTCACCGTCTCGCCGGTGGAGTGGGGCAGCCGCGTCGACCTCGAGCTGCGCGGGATCGTCGGACCGGTGAACTGCCAGCTGGTCGCCATCCCGACGGCCGGTGACGAACGCGTGGTCTCCAGCTGGTCGGTGCCGCCCAAGGGGTTCGGCATCCCCGGCTCGCCCGAACCGTTGCGGCTGCAGGGTTCCATCTCCCTGGCGATGGACCGGATCAGCCGGTTCGAGGTCCGCGGCGACGACGGCACGGTCCTCGTCGTCGTTCAGCGCTGAAGTTTCCCCTTTCCGGCGGAACGCCGTGACCTGGGTGAATGCCGTCCGGTTGCGTTCCGTTTGATAACGAACAGATAACGGGCCGGTCGCTTTTGAACCTCGCGCCACTCATGTCCGTATCCCCCAATGCATCCCCCGATGCATCCGACAGCCGGAACCGCAAGCCTCCCCCACAGGTTCCGTGCGATCTCAAGCTCAATCAACGGTAGTTCTTGCCCGGGCTGCGGCGCTGTTCGGCGCGCCCGGAATAACGAACGAGGTGAACTAGTCTATGGCCCGGAATTCTCGGCCCCCCGCGACGGGCAAGCACCGTATTGCCCGTCGAACCAAGATCGCAATGGGTGCGATCGGCCTGGCGATCGCCGTCGGCGCACTCGCCGTCGCGGTCAGTGCGGGCCGCACGGGCGAAGCCAGCGCGGACCCGGCGGACCCGTCGCTTTTCATCGACATCAACAAGGTTGCCGCCGGTACCAACGTCAACGCGGCCTTGCAGCAGAAGGGTGCCCAGGGTTCCTTCACCGTCGACTGTGGAACCGACGCGGACGGTGGACACCAGAACCCGGACAACTTCATCGCCCAGCCCGGGATCAAGAACGGTGCCCAGCACCTGCACGACTACGTCGGCAACCTGACCACCAATGCCGACTCGAGTCTCAAGAGCCTCCTCGCCGGCGGTACCACCTGCAAAAACGGTGACAAGTCCGCCTACTTCTGGCCCGTCATCCGCATCGACCGGGGAGACGCGGAGGCTGCGCAGCAGAAGAACCAGCAGGCCCAGCAGCAGCAGAAGGGCAAGACGGGCGACGTCCAGCAGGACAAGACCGCCCAGGACGCCAAGGACGCCCAGGAGCAGCGCAGCAGCCAGGCCCAGGGTGGCGGCCGCTCGGGCAAGAGCGGACTGCAGCAGCGGCAGCAGCAGACCGGCCAGAACCAGGCCGGCCAGCAGCAGACCGGCCAGAACCAGGCCGGCCAGCAGCAGCGTCAGCGCAGTCAGGACCAGAACAACCAGCAGGGCCAGAACAACCAGCAGGGCCAGAACAACCAGGCCAAGCAAGGCCAGAACAAGAACCAGCAGCAGCAGAACCAGAATCAGAACAACCAGCAGGGCCAGAACCAGAACGGCCAGAACCAGAACGGCCAGCAGAACCAGGCCGCCCAGGATCAGGCCGCCCAGGCCCAGCAGGACGCGCTCGGTGGCATCCAGGGTGCGAACAAGGAGGTCGGCGACAACGACGGCACGATCATCGAGCCGGAGTCCGCGACGCTGAAGTTCATCGGCGGCGGCGCGCAGAACGTCGTCGCGATGCCGCTCGGCCTGAAGATCCTCTACGGTGACGCCAAGCAGAGCACCAACGGCCCGGCGAACGCGCGGCCGAGCTGGACCTGCACCGGGTTCGAGGACCGGCTGACCGACCTCTACCCGATCTGCCCGGCGGGCAGCAAGGTGGAGCGCATCCACGCCTTCCCGAACTGCTGGGACGGCAAGAACACCGACAGCGCGAACCACCGCACGCACATCGTGTTCGCCGACAAGCAGGGCAAGTGCCCCCAGGGGTTCAAGAACGTGCCCCAGCTGCAGGTCACCCTGGTGTACGACGTCCCGCTGGACGTCCAGCAGAACAAGCAGTACAAAGTGGACGCCTTCGCCCAGGAAAAGCACAACCCGAAGTCCGACCACGACGACTTTGCGAACGTGATGAGCAACCAGATCATGGGCCGCCTGGTCAACTGCGTCAACTCCGGCCAGGCCTGCGCCGAATAATCGCACCCGGCCACCTGAAACGCAGGAAGGAGAACTTCCGATGAACCGTGCTCGCCCGGCCGCTGCTCTGCCGCTCGCCATCGCCGGACTCGCGCTGGTCGCGGCCTGCGGGACCAACCCGTACGCCAAGACCGGAGCCGTCCAGCCGGTGGTGCTCGGCGCGCAGCAGCAGCCGGCGAGCGCGGTTCCGGCCGGCTCCGCGACCGGACAGGCCCAGCTGGTCGCGTCCACTGTGGAAGGTCTGGGCGCGGTGCTGGCCGACGCCGAAGGCCACACGCTCTACCGCTACGCCAAGGACACGGCCGAGCCGCCGAAGGCCACCTGCGCCGGCGCTTGCGCGGAAACCTGGCCGCCGCTGACTTCCGACGTCCCGGCGCTCGCCGCCGGGGTCGACGCCCGGCTGGTCGGCCTGGTCACCCGGCCCGACGGCCGCAAGCAGGTGACGGTCGGCGGCCGGCCGGTCTACCGGTACGCGAAGGACACCGGGCCGGGCGTCGCGCTCGGCCGGAACGTCAGCGCGGACTGGGCGGCGATCACGCCGGCGGGGGAGAAGGCGGGCGTGGAGCCGGCCACCGTCGACACCGGCGAAGTCGACGGCCTCGGGCCCGTCCTCACGGACGCCGACGGCCGCACGCTCTACCTCTTCACCAAGGACGGCAAGGATTCCGGAACGTCCACATGCGACGGAACCTGCGCGCAGAAGTGGCCGCCGGTGCCCGCCGACGGCCGGGTCACCGTCGCCGACGACATCGACTCCAAGCTGATCGGCCGGATCCGCCGCCCGGACGGCACGAGCCAGGTGACGGTCGGCGGCTGGCCGGTCTACACCTACGCCCAGGACACCACGCCCGGCGAGGCGAACGGCCACGGCGCGGGCAGCACCTGGTACGCCATGGAACCCAACGGCTGCAAGGCGGACCCGCAGCGCCGGCCCGAAGTCCGGCAGGCGCTCGCCACCTCTTCGGCCCCCGGCGGGTACTGACCCGCCCCACGAACCCCGGCCCGGCGGACACTTCCCTCCACCTCACCCCCCCCGTTCGCCGGGCCGGTTGCTTTACCGCAGGAAATCGCGGGGCTTTCGTTCCGCACTCAAGTCCCGGCCTGGTGGACGCTTCCCTCCACCTCACCCCCCAGTCTGCTGGGCCGGTTGTTTTACCGCAGGAAATCGCGGGGCTTTCGTTCCGCACTCAAGTCCCGGCCTGGTGGATGCTTCCCTCCACCTCACCCCCAGTCTGCTGGGCCGGTTGTTTTACTGCAGGAAATCGCGGGACGTGGTCCCGTACTGAAGTCCCGGTCCGGTGGACGCTTCCTCCACCTCACCCCAAGTCCGCCGGACCGGGATTCCTCACCCCCACCGATCCGGCCCCGCCGGATCAGCGAAGGAGGAGACGGCGGGAGTCGCCCGCCCGCGAGTTCCGGTCCGGTGGACGCTTCCTCCACCTCACCCCCATCCACCGGCCGGAACCCTCCCCCACCACCAACCCGACCTCCAACCCCCGAGCCAGCCGTCCAATCAGGCGAGATGCCCGTTCCAGCACACGAGATCCGGCCCCAGACACACGAGATCCGTCGCCAGACACACGAGATCCGGCCCCAGACACACGAGATCCGTCGCCAGACACACGAGATCCGCGGCTGATCACGCGAGTCACGTCCCGGATCGACGCGAGACCCGTCCCGAAGCCCCGGCCGGTGGCCGCCCCTCGGTCACCGGGCCGGCCTCGGCGGCGGCGCTCCCCGAAACACCGGTCCCGGGGGATGCTTCCCTCCACCTCACCCCCCTCATCCTCCGGGCCGGTCAACGCTGCGGTCCCCGTGCTCCGGCACGGGGACCGCGGCCCGGAAGCCGAGCAGCGGCCGCCGCCTGGTGCCGCACCCCCGCCGCGTCGAGCAACCAGCCCGTCGGCTTGCTGCTCCGCAGCGTCACCTCGCGGCCGGTGATCTCCAGCCATGGCATCGTCGCCGCTTCCCACGTCACCCAAGGCAGCCACAGCGCCGTCCGGACAGTGCCGCGCACACCGGGCGTCCCAGCGACGGGCGGCGGCCACCGCGCCCAGGCCGAGCGCGTGGCCGGGTGGCGACCAAGACACCCGCGGCACGCCTGCAGTTCGGTCACCATGGGCGCATGATCGGTGGATGACCCTGCGCTCCGATGCCGCCGCCATCCTCGACGAGCTGGTCGCCCTGCGCCGCGACCTGCACCGCATCCCCGAGATCGGTCTCCACCTGCCGCGCACCCAGCAACGGGTCCTCGCGGCGCTGGACGGGCTCGATCTCGAACTCGGTCTCGGCAGGAACCTGTCGTCGATCACCGCGGTCCTGCGCGGCGGGAAGCCGGGCGGCACCGTGCTGCTGCGCGGCGACATGGACGCGCTCCCGGTCACCGAAGCCAGCGGCGAGGACTTCACCTCGACGCTCGACGGCGCGATGCACGCCTGCGGCCACGACCTGCACACCGCGGGCCTGGTCGGCGCGGCCCGGCTCCTCGCCGCCCGGCGCGACGAGCTGTCCGGTGACGTCGTGTTCATGTTCCAGCCCGGCGAAGAGGGCTGCGACGGCGCCGGCCACATGATCGACGAAGGCGTGCTGACGGCGTCCGGCCGGCCCGTCGACGCCGCCTACGGCCTGCACGTCTCGGCCGCGAGCTACGCGAAGGGCCAGTTCGCCAGCCGGCCGGGCACGCTGATGGCGGCGTCGGGGACCCTCGCGGTCCGCGTGCGGGGCGACGGCGGTCACGGCTCGTCCCCGCACGACGCCCGCGACCCCATTCCGGCTGCCTGCGAGATGGTGACCGCGCTGCAGACGATGGTCACGCGCACCTTCGACGTCTTCGACCCGGTCGTGATCACCGTCGGCTCGTTCCACGCCGGCACCCGGGCCAACATCATCCCCGACGACGCGGTGTTCGACGCGACGCTGCGGTCGTTCTCGCCGGAAGTTGCCGCGCGGGTGGGCGAGCGGGCGGAGCAGGTCTGCCGCGGCGTCGCCCAAGCGCACGGCCTCGACATCGACGTCACCTACGAACCCGAATACCCGCCGACGGTCAACGACGCCGAGGCCTACGACTTCGTGGCCGACACGGTCCGTGACGTCTTCGGCGAGGAGCGCTTCACCGAGATGGCGGTTCCGATCACCGGGTCGGAGGACTTTTCCCGGGTCCTCGACCGGGTTCCCGGCGCGTACCTCTTCCTCGGCGCGTGCCCGGGGGACCCGGCGACCGCCCCGGACAACCACTCGCCGCGCGCCCGGTTCGACGATCAGGTGCTCGGCGACGGCGCCGCGCTGCTGGCCGAACTCGCCGTCCGCCGGCTCGGGCTCCTGGCCGGGTGACGCCGTACGCGGCCACCACCGGGCGCGGGCCGATCGTCCACAGTGGAATGGATGATCACGTCTGGTTCGTGCCGAGCACGGGCCGCCGGCGGTTCTGGATCAACCCCGGGACGGTTGTGCTCGCGAGTACCCTTGCCCTCGTGCTCGGCATCTTCCGGCCGGATCCGCTTGTCGCCGGGCCGGACGGCGGGCGGTTCCGGAACCTTCGCGGGAGGCAGCGTGACGCGCACGGTGTTCACCGGCGGTTCGGTGTTCGACGGCTCCGGCGCGGATCCGGCCCCGGCCGACGTCGTCGTCGAGCACGGCCGGATCGTCGACGTCGGCACGGACCTGGACGGCGACGAGGGCGTCGACTGCGCCGGCGCGGTGCTGCTGCCCGGGCTGTTCGACTGCCACGTGCACGTCACGGTGTCGGAGATCGGGCTGCTGGCCCGCGTGCAGAAGCCGTTCTCCTACCAGTTCTACGAAGCCGCGCGGAACCTGTGGGCGACGCTCGGGCTGGGCATCACGACGGTCCGCGACGCCGCGGGCGCGGACCTCGGCATCAAGCAGGCGGTGGACGACGGGCTGATCCCGGGGCCGCGGCTGCAGATCTCGATCGGGCTGATCAGCCCGACCGGCGGCCACGGCGACGGCTGGCACCCGTCGGGCCTGTGCGTGCCGCTGCTGGTGCCGCACCCCGGCCGGCCCGACACGACGGCCGACGGCCCCGACGAAATGCGGCGCGTGGCCAGGACACTGCTGCGCGCGGGCGCCGACGTGCTCAAGGTGTGCACGACCGGCGGCGTGCTGTCTCCGCGCGACGACCCGCGGCACGCGCAGTTCACGCCGGAGGAACTGGAGGTCCTGGTCACCGAGGCGGCGATGCAGGGCCGTCCGGTGATGGCGCACGCCCAGGGCGCGGCGGGCATCAAGAACGCGGTCCGCGCGGGCGTGCGGTCGATCGAACACGGCATCTACCTCGACGACGAAGCGATCGAGCTGATGCTCGGCCACGGCACGTGGCTGGTGCCGACGCTGATCGCCCCGGTCAACGTGGTCCGCGCGGCCGACGCCGGCGTCGATCTCCCGGCGGCGGTGGTGGCGAAAGCTCGCGAAGTCGTCGAGGCGCACCGCGACTCGGTCCGCCGGGCGTATGCGGCGGGGGTCCGGATCGCCATGGGCACCGACAGCGGAGTGGGGCCCCACGGGACGAACCTCGAGGAACTGGCGCTGATGGCGGCGTGCGGGATGACGCCGGGGGACGTCCTGGAGGCGACGACCTCGTCGGCGGCGCGGCTGATGGGGCTCGACGGGGAGCTGGGGCGGATCGAGCCGGGACTGCGGGCGGACGTCGTGGTGGTGGACGGGAATCCGTACGACTTCCCGGCGCTGGCGTCGAACATCCGGGAGGTCTGGAAGGACGGCATCCGGGTCGTCTGACGCTCAGAGCTCCGGGGTCAGCAGGTCCTTCAGCGCCGCGGCGAACTTCACCGGGTTCCGCTGCGGCGCCAGGTGCGCGCCGGGCATCTCGGTGAACGGCAAGCCCAGCTCCAGCGCCAGGATCTTCGCCGGCTGGTAGTGGTAGCGCCCCCGGCTGCCTTCGCCAGCCACCGGGATGATCTCCGTGCTCGACCGGCGCAGCGCGCGCAGGTCCGGGAGGTAGTCGAAGAACTCCGTCAGCTCGCGGTCGAACAGCCGGATCCAGTCGGTCTGGTGCGGGAGGCGGAGGTTCGGCAGGTTGGGCAGCGCCGCGCCCGCGATCGCTTCGGCGAACCGCGTCACCGCGGTCATCAGCTCACCCGAACGGGCCAGCCGCACCTGTTCCGCCGCCGCTTCGAGCCAGCCGCCCGCGTCCGGCATCAGGTGCACCGCCGGGGGTTCGTGCGCGACCAGCGTCGTGACGCGGTCCGGGTGGCGGGCGGTGAGGTCGAGGCCGATCAGCGCGCCCGCGCTCGACCCGAACACCAGCGCGGGGCCGCCGGCCGCGTGGTGCAGCACCGCGAGCGCGTCGTCGGCCTGCAGCGCAACCGGGACCGGGCCCGTGGTGGTGTCGGTGCTGCCGAAGTGGCCGCGCCGGTCGTAGGTGATCACGGTGTAGTCCGCGGACAGCTGCTTCGCCAGCGCGCGGTAGGAATCGCCCGATCCGGTGCCGCCCGCGATCAGCAGCAGCGCCGGGCCCTCGCCGCCGCGGCGGACGAGGAGCTCACCGTCCTCCACCGGGCAACGGCTTTCCGAGATCATGCATCGAAGTGAAGCACAAGGGCCGCAAGCTAATGTGCGCGGTATGACGGAACGACGGGCGATCCTCAGCGGGTCTGCCTTCGAGGAACGGATCGGCTACGCCCGGGCTGTCGTGCACGGCGATCGGGTGTACGTCTCGGGCACGACCGGCTTCGACTACGCGGCCATGACCATCTCCGGCGACGTCGTCGAGCAGGCGGCCCAGTGCCTGCGGAACATCGAGGCGGCGCTCGCCGAGGCGGGCTGCACGTTCGCGGACGTGGTCCGCGTCCGCTACCTGCTGCCCTCGCGCGCGGACTTCGAGCCGTGCTGGCCGGTGCTGCGCAAGGCGTTCGCGGACGTCCGCCCGGCCGCGACGATGCTGGAGTGCGGCCTGGCGGACCCGCGGATGAAGATCGAAATCGAGGTCGACGCCCACCTGCCGGGCTAGAGCCGCTCGATGATCGTCGCGGTGGCCAGCGCGCCGCCCGCGCACATCGTCACCAACGCCGTCGACGCGTCCCGGCGCTCCAGCTCGTGCAACGCCGTCGTCAGCAGCCGGGCTCCCGTGCTGCCGACCGGGTGACCGAGGGCGATGGCGCCGCCGTTGACGTTGACCCGGGACGGATCCGGCGAAACGACCTGCTGCCACGACAACGCGACCGAAGCGAACGCCTCGTTGACCTCGAACAGATCCAGGTCGGCCACGGTCATCCCGGTCCGGGCGAGCACGCGTTCCGTGGCGCGGATCGGGCCGTCCAGGTGGTAGTAGGGTTCGGCGCCGACCAGGGCTTGCGCGACGATCCGGGCGCGGGGACGCAGGCCCAGCGCCGCCGCCCGGTCCGCGTCCAGCAGGAGCAGCGCCGCCGCGCCGTCGGAGATCTGGGACGACGTGCCCGCCGTGTGGATCCCGTCCTCGACCACCGGCTTGAGCCGGGCGAGGCCTTCCACGGTCGTCTCGCGCAGGCCCTGGTCGCGGGCGACCAAGCGCGTTTCCCCGGTCAACGCACCGTCGGCGGCGAGGACCGGGGCCTTCACCGGGACCACTTCACGATCGAAGTGACCCGCTGCCCAGGCGGCCGCGGCCTTCTGCTGTGACGCGGCGCCGAACGCGTCGACGTCGTCCCGCGTCAACCCGCGCCGGACCGCGATCCGCTCGGCCGCGCCGTACTGGTTGGGCAGGTCGATCGACCACGACGACGGCCGCGGCGACGCGCCGGCGCGGTTCGTGCCCAGCGGCACCCGGCTCATCGCCTCGACCCCGCACGCGACGCCGGCCTCGATGGCGTCCGCCGCGATCAGGCCGGCGATCAGGTGGGTGGCCTGCTGCGCCGAGCCGCACTGGGCGTCGATCGTCGTCGCGCCCGCCGTCTCGGGCAGGCCCGCGTGCAGCCACGCCGTGCGCGTGACGTTGTTCGACTGTTCGCCGGCCTGGGTGACGCAGCCGCCGACGAGCTGCTCGACGAGGGCCGGGTCGATCCCGGCGCGGTCCAGCAGGGCGAGCTGCGCGATGCCCAGCAGCTCAGCCGCGTGCAGGCCGGCCAGCAGCCCGCCCCGCTTGCCGATCGGGGTCCGCACGGCTTCGACGATGACCGGCACGCCCATGTCGTCCCTTTCGTCGGGAAACACTGTTCACTGACCAAAAACTAGAACAAGTTATTGTTTCTGGCAAGTCTGCGCAGGCTTGGACACTTCTTGATCTTTGCCAGGTGAGCGCATGCTCACCTGGCGCCATCGGTCAAGTAAACGGGTTTCACTTGCGGTCTTCCGCTGGTTAACACCGTATGTTCTAATCCCACCTAGAACGTGTTCCAACACGAACTGTGGGAGGCAACGTGGCCGCTCCGCTCATCCCCGCCGGGTTCGACTTCACCGATCCCGATCTCTTGGCCGAGCGACTCCCCGTCGCCGAGTTCGCCGAACTCCGGCGGACCGCTCCGGTCTGGTGGAACCCCCAGAAGCACAACACCGCGGGCTTCCGCGACGACGGGTACTGGGTCGTCTCGCGCCACGCGGACGTCAAGGAAGTCTCGCGCGACAGCACGCTCTACTCGTCCCGCGAGAAGACCGCCATCATCCGCTTCGACGAGAACATGACCGAGGACAACCTCGAGGCGAACCGCCTGGTGCTGCTCAACATGGACGCCCCGCAGCACACCAAGCTGCGGCGGATCGTGTCGAAGGGCTTCACCCCGCGCTCGATCTCCAAGCTCGAGGACACCCTCCGCGACCGCGCGGAGCGGATCGTCACCGAGGCCCGCAAGAAGGGGACCGGCGACTTCGTCACCGATGTCGCGTGCGAGCTGCCGCTGCAGGCGATCGCCGAGCTGATCGGCATCCCCCAGGAAGATCGGCTCAAGATCTTCGACTGGTCCAACCAGATGGTCGCCTACGACGACCCCGAGTACGAGCTCGAGCCGCTCGAGGCGTCCACCCAGCTCATCGGCTACGCCTGGAACATGGCCGAGGACCGCCGCAAGTGCCCGATGGACGACATCGTCACGAAGCTGATCCAGGCCGACGTCGACGGCGAAGAGCTCGGCTCCGACGAGTTCGGCTTCTTCGTCATCCTCCTCGCCGTCGCCGGCAACGAGACGACCCGCAACTCCATCACCCACGGCATGAAGGCGCTCCTGGACCACCCGGAGCAGTGGGAGATCTTCAAGGACCAGCGGCCGAAGACCGCGCCCGACGAGATCGTCCGCTGGGCCACCCCGGTGATCGCCTTCCAGCGCACCGCCACCCGGGACACCGAGCTCGGCGGCGCGCACATCCGCAAGGGCGACCGCGTCGGCATGTTCTACAGCTCCGCCAACTTCGACCCCGAGGTGTTCGACGAGCCGGAGAAGTTCGACGTCCTCCGCGAGGACAACCCGCACGTCGGGTTCGGCGGCACCGGTTCGCACTACTGCATCGGGGCGAACCTGGCCCGGCTGCAGATCGACCTGATCTTCAACGCCATCGCCGACGTGATGCCGAACATCACCGAGGTCGCGCCCCCGGTCCGGCTGCGGTCGAGCTGGTTGAACGGGATCAAGCACTACCCCGTGCGCTACGCCTGAGGAAGTCCGCGACGCGTGCCCAGGTGAGCTCCGCCGCGGGCTCGTCGTGGTCGGGACCGTCCGCGTCGGTGTAGAAGTGGCCGGCGCCCGGGTAGGTGAACACCCGGGCGTCGGCCCCCGCGCGGGCCGCCGCCGCGCGCCACGCGGCGACCTCGGCCGGCGGTGCGAAGAGGTCGTCCGGGTCGGCGACGTGCACGTCCACCGGAAGCCCGTCGCGGACTGACGCGGGCAGCCCCGCGAGGCCGTGCAGCAGCAGGACGCCCGCGGTGTGCGGCCGGCCGGGCAGCAGCTCGTGGACCACGCCCGCACCCATCGAAACCCCCACGAGGACGGCGTCCGCGGGCATCGCCCGCACGGCGTCCCGGGCCCGGCGGACGATCGTCTCCCAGCCGACGGCGTCCTTCACCGCGAAGCCCTCGTCGAGGGTCGAAGCGGTCACGCCGTCGTAGAGGTCGGGGGTGACGACGTGGTGGCCGGCGGCCCGCAACCGCTCGGTGCCACCGAGTTCGGCGGCGCGCAGCCCCAGCACGGAGTGGAAGAGCGCGATGGTGGTCACCGGACCATGACATCATGGGCCGATGGCCCCGCGAGCGACCGTCGACGTCGAGTTCTCCGTCCGCGTCACCGAGCCCGGGCCGGCGGCGATCTCGATCGCCGCGGCGCAGGCGGACACCGAGGAACTCAAGGTCTCCTGGCACGGCGAGAGCGAGTCCGTCGAGTTCGAGCACGGGACCCGCGCCGAGGTCTTCGAGCTGCCCACCGGTGAGCACCGCGTCACCTACCACGCCGAACGCGCGCTGACCGAGCCCGAACCCGAGCCGGTCACCCTCGCCGACGCCGCCGTGTTCACCCGGCCGAGCCGGTACTGCCCCTCCGACCGCATCGCCGGGCTGGTCCCGCCGGAGCTGTTCGCCGGCCAGGACAGCAGGACCCGGGTGGACACCATCGTCCGGCACGTCCACGAGCGGCTGTCCTATGTGGTCGGATCCAGCCGGGGGACCGACGACGCGATCGACACCCTGCTGGCCGGTCAGGGAGTCTGCCGCGACTTCGCGCACGTCTGCATTTCCCTGTGCCGGTTCCTCGACATCCCCGCCCGCTACGCCGGCGTCTACGCGCCCGGGCTGTCCCCGATGGACTTCCACGCCGTCTTCGAGGCCGCGATCGACGGCCACTGGTACGTCTTCGACGCCACCCACCTCGCCCCGCGGCGGACGATGCTGCGGATCTCGACCGGCCGGGACGCCGCGGACACGGCGTTCCTCGCCACCCTCGGCTGCGAGCTCGACTTCCTGGGCAGCACGGTGTTCGCGACGACGGACACCGCACTGCCCCAGGAAGACTGGACCGAGCTGGTCGTGCTCAGCTGACGCCCCATGCGGACGGCGTCGCGCTCATCCCGAACCGCAGGACGCCGCCGCCGGTCAGGTCGCGCTGGGTCAGCACCGGCCGGGTCACCGGCTTTCCGTTCAGCGAAAGCGAAGACACGTACGGCGTCGAAGCCGAGTTGCCGGGGGAGGACACGACCAGCGGCCGCCGCGCCCCGGGCAGCCGCAGGGTCACCTTCGAGAAGAACGGGCTGCCCACCGCGTAGGTGTCCGACGCCGGCGTGACCGGGTAGATCCCGATCGACGACAGCAGGTACCACGACGACATCTGGCCGCAGTCGTCGTTGCCGGTCAGCCCGTCCGGCCGGTTCGCGTAGTTCGCCGCGGCGAGCGAGCGCACCTGCGCCTGGGTCTTCCACGGCTGCCCGGCGTAGTCGTAGAGGTAGCCGATGTGGTGGCTGGGCTCGTTGGTGTGGTTGTTGTGGCCCTCGGCGAAGTGCCGGTCGAGCAGCGCGACGAACCGGTCCCGCCCCATCAGCGAGATCAGGCCGGGCACGTCGTGCATGACGTCGAAGGTGTAGACCCACTGGTCACCCTCGGTCCAGCCGCCGGACGTCCACGCGCCGTCGAAGTTCCGGGCCTGCATGAAGCCGGTCGCCGGGTTGTACAGATTCCGGTAGTTCTCGCTTCGCTTGCGGAAGAAGGCTGCGTCGTCGGGCTTGCCCACCGCGGCGGCGACCTGCGCCACCGCCCAGTCCTCGTAGGCGTAGTCCAAGGCCCGCGACGCGGCTTCGGCGGTCCGGTCGGCGGCGACCCAGCCGTTCTGCTTGTACGTCGTCAGGCCGGCCCGCGCTTCGACCGGTGTCCCCTCCTCACGGTCGGCGAAGCGCAGCTCGGTATCGCGCTCGGGCGGGGTCATCGCGTCCTTGTACACGGCCTCGTAAGCCAGCCGGCGGTCGAAGCCGGTGAAGCCCTTCGCGATGTCCTCGGCGATGATCGAGTCCGCGTTGGTGCCGACCATGATGTTGGTCTCCGCCGGGTTCTTCCACATCGGCAGCCGGCCGCCTTCGCGGTAGTCGTGCAGCATCGACGTCACCATGTCGTCGATCCGCTCGGGCGCGAACAGCGTCAGGAAGGCGTTCTCGGCCCGGAAGGTGTCCCACAGGGAGTAGCTGGTGTAGCTCACTCCATTGTGGACACGGTCGTCGTAGGCGCTGTAGTAGCGGCCGTACTCCGACATCTCCGACGGGTACTGCAGCGCGTGGACCATGCTCGTGTAGAACGTCGCGAGCTGGTCCGGCGTCGCGCCTTCGACGTCGACACGGTCGAGTTTCTCGCTCCACGCGGCCTTGGTCTGCGCGGCGACGCGGTCGAAGCCGCGCGGCTCGGGCACCTCGCGCCGCAGGTTCTCGCGGGCCTGGTCGACGGAGATGAACGACGTCGCGATCCGCACCTGCACGGTCCGGGTCCGGGCGGGGAAGCGGACGTACGCGCCGAGGGCGGCGTCGGTGCGGTCGCGCTCGCCCTCGTGCAGGGCGGTCCCGGTCGCCGTCCCGAAGCCGGTGACCGGCGTGTCGAAGCTCGCCACGAAGTAGCCCTTGAAGCCGGGCGCCTTGAACGGACCGAGCTTCGAGTCCTGGCGATCCGGGTTGTAGCCGGAGATCTCGCGCCGCGCGGGGTCGACGTGCACCCCGCCGGTGATGCCCGCGCGCGTCGCGGTGAGGACGAAGTTCGGCGAGGCGTCCGCGGGGAACGTGAACCGCATGACCCCGACCCGGGAGGTCCCGGTCAGCTCGGCGCCGACACCCGTGGACATCTTCACCGAGTACCGGGACGGTGACGCGTGCTCGTCGGCGTGCGTGAACGGCATCGACCGCCCGACCCGGACGTCGCCGAGCCCCGGCATCCCCGAGACGTAGCCGTAGTCGCCCATCCAGATCGCCGGCTGGTGCGTGCCGATGAACCCGGTGATCGCGGTGTCGTCGTGGTGGTAGGGGAGCCGGCTGACGTAGTTCACCCGCGTCTGCGGCGACCACCGCGTCATCGCGAACGGCGGCGCGGTGCTCGGGATCATCCCGCCGTACTCGCTGGGATCGGTGCCGGTGGTGCCGATCAGCGGGTTGACGAGGTCGACGTTCGAGGCGCGCGGGTGCGCGTCCGCGGGCACCGCGGTGGCCAGGGACAGGGCCAGGACGGGAGCGAGGAGCAGGCGAGCGCGCATGGAGCTGTCCTCCCAGAGGTGACATCGTTGTCAGCGCCCCCGGCGAGCCGAGGGGGACTCACTCACATTCGGCCAGGTCCGTGATCAGGTGTCAAGCCCGCGTGTTGGCCGCGCCATCAGGCCGCGGGCTGGGTAGACAGTGTCCGTGAAGAGTTCCCCCACGGCCCCGAGCCCCTGGGCCCGGGCGCGCGCCCGGTACCGGTGGCTGGACCACATCGCCCGCGCGACCAACCGCTACATCGACTCCGGCGGGTACCACTACGTCGCTTCGATCACCTACTTCAGCCTGCTGTCGCTGGTGCCGCTGCTGATGGTCGCCTCGTCGGTCGCCGGGTTCGTGCTGGCCACCCAGCCCCACCTGCGCGACACGCTGGTGGACGCCATCGTCAGCACGCTGCCCGGAGGGCTCGGCGACAAGGCCACCGACCTGCTGACCGGCTTCGTCGAGCAGCGGACGAGCATCGGGGCGTTCGGGCTGGTCATCGGCCTCTACTCCGGCTGGAACTGGATGAACGCGCTGCGGGACTCGCTGACGGCGCTGTGGGGGCAGAACCGGTCCGACCAGTCGCTGCTGCGGCTCATCCTCGTCGACCTGCTCGCGCTGCTCGGCCTCAGCGTGGCGCTGCTGGTGTCGTTCACGCTCACCATCTCCGGCACCGCGCTCGGCGGCTACCTGCTCCGGCTCGCCGGTCTCGACGACACGAGCTGGGGGCACCAGCTCGTGTCCGCGTCCTCGGTGCCGCTGGCGCTGGCCGCCGACTGGCTGGTGTTCCTCTGGGTGCTGACCCGGCTGCCGCGGCAGAAGGTGGGCGTGCGCAGCGCGATCCGCGGCGCGGTCGCCCTGGCCGTCGGGTTCGAGGCGCTGAAGCTGGCCGGCGGGTTCTACCTCCGCCTCATCGGCGACTCGCCGACCGGGATCGCGTTCGGCTCGATCATCGGCCTGATCTTCTTCATCTCGCTCGTCGCGCGGCTGCTCGTGTTCGTCACGGCGTGGACCGCGACCGGCTCGGACGCGCCCCCGAAGCCGGTCCAGCCCCCGGCCCCGGTGGTGCTGAAGCCGGTGGTCGTGGTGGACCCGCCGGTCGCGGTGCCCACCGCGGTCGGCGTGGTCACCGGGGTGATCGGCACGCTGCTGGCCGTCCGCTGGCGCCGCTCCCGCCGCTGACCCGCCGCTTTCACGTGAAAGCTACGCTTTGCGCCGCAAAGCGGCACTTTCACGTGAAAGTGCCGACCTGGAGGCGTAGCTTTCACGTGAAAGTGACGCTCAGGCGGGTTTCTCCGAACCCACCAGCCACATCGAGAAGTACTGCGACCCGCCGCCGTAGGCGTGCCCGAGCGCGATGCGCGCACCGTCCACCTGGTAGTCCCCGGCCCGGCCCATGACCTGCTTCGCCGCTTCGGAGAACCGGAGCATGCCGGACGCGCCGATCGGGTTGGAGGACAGCACCCCGCCGGAGGGGTTGCACGGCAGCCGTCCGCCGATCGCCGTCTCGCCCTTCTCGGTGACCTTCCAGCCCTCGCCCTCGGGGGCGAAGCCGAGGTTTTCCAGCCACATCGGCTCGAACCACGAAAACGGCACGTAGATCTCGGCGACGTCCACTTCGGACATCGGATCGGTGATGCCCGCCTCGGCCCACAGCGCGGCCGCGGCCTCGCGCCCGGCCCGGGGGTTCACCTGGTCGCGGCCGGCGAACGTGGTCGGCTCGGTGCGCATCGCCGTCGCGTGCAGCCAGGCGGCCCCGCCCTCGACGGCGTCCCCGGCGGCTTCGTCGCCGAGCACCATCGCGCACGCGCCGTCGGACGACGGGCACGTCTCGTCGTAGCGGATCGGGTCCCACAGCATCTGCGACTTGCGCACCGATTCGACGGTGATGTCCGGCTGCCGCAGGTGCGCGAAGGGGTTCAGGGCGCCGTTGCGCCGGTCCTTCGCCGCGACGATCGCCCCGACGTGCTCGGGTGCGCCCGAGCGGCGGATGTAGGAGCGCACGTGCGGGGCGAAGTAGCCGCCCGCCCCGGCGCCGACCGGCATCTGGAACGGCGGCAGGATCGACAGGCCCCACATCGCGTTCGACTCGGACTGTTTCTCGTACGCCACGGTGAGTACGCGCCGATGGACGCCGGACTGGATCAGCGAAGCCGCGACCAGCGCCGTCGACCCGCCGACCGACCCGGCGGTGTGCACGCGCAGCAACGGCTTCCCGGTCGCGCCGAGCGCGTCGGCGAGGAACAGTTCGGGCATCATCACGCCCTCGAACAGGTCCGGCGCCTTGCCGAGCACCACGGCGTCGATGTCGGCCCATTCGACCTGGGCGTCGGTCATCGCGCGGTCGATCGCCTCGCGCAGCAGACCGGGCATGGAGACGTCGGCGCGCTTGGCGCGGTGGTGCGTCTGGCCGGTGCCGAGCACGGCGGTGAGCTGCTTGGTCATCGGGCCTCCAGCACGGTCACCAGGTTCTGTTGCAGGGCAGGCCCGCTCGTCGCGTGCGCCACGGCCTTGCGGGATTCGCCGCGGTGGATCCGGATCGCGGCTTCGCCGATCCGGGCGAGCCCGGCGGAGAACATCGGGTTCGCGGCCAGTGCCCCGCCCGACGGGTTGATCTTCACTTCGGCGCCGAGGCCCAGCGCGGCCCGCAGGATGAGTTCCTGGTGCGTGAACGGCGCGTGCAGCTCGGCGAGGTCGACGCCGTCGAGGTCGAGGGCCTTCGCCGCGGCCTCGGTGGACGGGCTCCGGGTGAGGTCGCGGGCCCCGAGCACGGGGGAGTCGACGCGGTGCTCGATCCCGGTGAGCACCGCCGGGCGTTCGACGATGTCGCGGGCGCGTTCCACAGTGGACAGCACGATCACCGCGGCGCCGTCCGTGATCGGCGCGATGTCGTGCCGCCGCAACGGGTCCGCGAAGTACGGTGCATCGAGCAGTTCGGTGACGTCCCGGTCGGTGCCGCGGGCGGCGACCTCGGCGAGGTCCTTTTCGGACCAGCGCCCGGCCTCCAGGCCCATGCGTGCCTGGATCCCGGCGATCGAGATCGAATCCGGCCACAGGGGGGTGACGACGTACGGGTCGAGCTGCAGGGCCAGCACCCGGCGCAGCTGCCCGGCGCTGGACTTGCCGAAGCCGTAGACGAGCGCGGTTTCGACCTCGCCCATCTTGATCTTCAGCCACGCCTCGTACAGCGCCCAGGCGGCGTCCATCTCGACGTGCGACTCGTGGATCGGCGGGAACGCGCCGATCGCGTCGACGGCGGCGATGAAGGAGAACGCGCGGCCGGCCAGGTAGTCCGACGAGCCGGAGCACCAGAACCCGATGTCCTGTTTGGACAGGCCGGTCTGCGCGAAGACCTCGGCGAAGATCGGGACGAGCATCTCCACGCCGTTGGTGGTACCTGCGGTTTCGCGGACGTTCGGGGCCTTCGCGAAGCCCGCGATCGCGACGTCTGGCATCAGGACCTCACAGGTGGTGGGCGAAGGTTTCGTAAGCCGCGTCGGGCTCGCCGGTCGGCTGGAAGTGGCTGATGTTCTCCAGCGACGTCCACCACTCCTCGCGCGGCTTCCACGCGGCGCGCACGCGCATGCCCATCTTGACGTCTTCGGCGGCGCAGCCGAGGACGAGGTGCAGGAAGGCGATGTCGGCGCCGTCGAGCAGGATGTACGCGGCGACGTACGGCGGCTTGAGCCGCTGGCCGAGGAACGGGACGTTGACGATGCAGAACGTGGTGACGATGCCGGTGTCGGGGAGCTCGACCTCTTCGGTGGTCGGCACGCCGTCGGTCGGGCAGGCGCCGCGCGGCGGGATGTAGACCTTGCCGCAGGCGGGGCAGCGCTGGCCGATCAGCTTCCCCTCGGCGAGCCCGCGCAGGTAGGTGCTCTCCTCGGGCGACGCGGAGTGCATGTACTTCAGGTGCACCGGCGTGATGACGACGCTGACCGGTGCGCCCTCTTCGCGTTCGGCGACCGGGGGCGCGGGCTCGGTCGGCGTGGTGTCCTCGGCGTCCACGGGCAGGAAGTAGGCGATGTCCCGGATGTGCCCGACGGCCTCCTCGGCCCAGCGCACGCGCACCCGCTGTCCACTGTGGATGTTCTCCGGCGAGCCGGCGTCGACCGCGTGCAGCATGGCGGTGTCGGCGCCGTCGAGGCGGATCAGCGCCCAGGCGAAGGGGCGGTTCAGCGGCTGGCCCTCCAGCGGGCGCGGGCACCACGACCAGGAGACGACGGTGCCCTCTTCGCTCACCGGGACGAACTCGCCGAGCTGTTCGGCGGTCACGGGGTCGTACTCGACCGGCGGGACGTGCACGCGGCCGTCGCTGCCGCGGATGCCTTCGATGCGGTGGTCCCGCAGCCCGTTGACGAACCGGCCGAGGACCGGCCCGGTCGAGCGGGTGTAGTCGAAGCCGACGTTCAGCGGTGCCGCTAACGGTGTCTCGGTCACGTCCTTGAGTGAAACACGTTCTCGATTCGGCGGCAAGATTCCCCAGCAGACTGGTCCGACAAAAACTGAAACACGTTCTAGATATCCCGTGCACGCACGGGCATCACCGCGCAAGCCTGCACCGGATCGCGCGTGATGGAAGCCGTAACTCGCGTGACTGGACCCGTAACTCGCGTGATTGAAGCCGTAACTCGCGAGTTCCGGCCCTGATCACGCGAGTTCCGGCTCGGATCACGCGAGTTACGGCTCTGGTCACGCGAGTTACGGCCCGGGTCACGGCTTGGGCGGTCTTCGGGGTGGGTCAGCGGCCGTGGAAGTCCGGCTTCCGCTTCTCCGAGAACGCTCGCGGGCCCTCCTTGGCGTCTTCCGACGCGAAGACCTCGATGCCGTACTGCGAGTCGAGCTTGAAGGCTTCTTCCTCGTGGAGGCCTTCGGTGTCCCGGATCGTCCGGAGGATGGCCCGGACGGCCAGGGGGCCGTTCGCGTTGATCAGCGCGGCCAGCTCCAGGGCCTTCGAGAGGGCGGTGCCGTCCGGGACGACGTGGCCGATCAGGCCGACGGCCAGCGCCTCCGAAGCCGTGAGGTGGCGGCCGGTCAGCAGGATGTCCGCGGCGACCGTGTACGGGATCTGACGCGGTAGCCGCACCGCCGAGCCACCCATCGGGAACAGGCCCCAGCGGGCCTCCGAGACCCCGAACCGGGCCGACTCGCCCGCCACCCGGATGTCGGTGCCCTGGAGGATCTCGGTCCCGCCCGCGATCGCCGGCCCCTCGACCGCGGCGATCAGCGGCTTCGTCAGGCGACGGCCCTTCAGCAGACCCGGGATGCGCGCGGGGTCGAACTTGCCCGACGCGAACGACTCCGACGGGGAGTTGCGGGACATCGACTTCAGGTCCGCGCCCGCGCAGAACGCGCCGCCCGCCCCGGTCAGGATGCAGCTGCGGATCGAGTCGTCGGCGTCGACCCGGTCCCAGGCGTCGACCATGATCGACATCATCTCGCCGGTGATCGCGTTGCGCGCCTCGGGCCGGTTCATCGTGACGACGAGGGTCTGCCCGTCCTGCTCGACCAGCGCGTGCGGTTCGCCCACGAAAGACCTCCTGAAGGAGCAGTGCCATTGCCCGGAACGATAACATGTTCTACTTTGAGGGCGTGGCACTCAACATCGCGGATCTTCTGGAGCACGCCGTCGACGCCGTGCCGGAGCGCGTCGCGGTCGTGTGCGGCGACCGGCGAGTCACCTTCGCCGAACTGGATGCGCGGGCCAACCGGCTCGCCCACCACCTCGCCGCGCACGGCGTGGGACGCGGATCCCACATCGGGGTCTACTCCCGCAACTCGATCGAGGCCTTGGAGGCGATGATCGCGGCGTACAAGCTGCGCGCGATCGCCGTCAACGTCAACTACCGCTACGTGCACGGCGAGCTCGTCTACCTCTTCAACGACGCCGAGCTCGTCGCCCTCGTGCACGAACGCAGCTACGCGGACAAGGTCGCCGCGGCGCTGCCGGAGACGCCGAAACTGAAACACGTTGTCGTGATCGACGACGGCAGTGACGGTGACTACGAACGCTACGGCGGCGTCGACTACGAAACCGCGCTCGCCGAGCAGTCCCCCGAACGCGACTTCGAAGAGCGTTCCGGCGACGACCTCTACATCCTCTACACCGGCGGCACCACGGGCTACCCGAAGGGCGTGCTCTGGCGGCAGGAGGACGTCTGGCGCGCGCTCGGCGGCGGGATCAACTTCGTCACCGGCGAGTACGTCCCGGACGAATGGACGCTCGCCGAGCAGGGCAAGGCCGGGAGCCTGAGCAGGCTGCCCGCCGCGCCGCTGATCCACGGCGCCGCGCAGTGGGCCGCGTTCGGCGCGCTGTTCACCGGCAGCCCGGTGGTGTTCGTGCCGCGGTTCGACGCCCACGAGATCTGGAAGGCCGTGCAGGAGCACAAGGTCCAGGTCCTCACGATCGTCGGCGACGCGATGGCCCGGCCGCTCATCGAGGCCCTCCGCGAGGGTGGCTACGACGCGTCGTCGATCGTCTCGATCTCGAGCCACGCCGCGTTGTTCTCCCAGTCGGTGAAGCAGGAGTTCGTCGAGCTCGTGCCGCACGCCTTCATCACCGACGCGATCGGCTCGTCGGAGAGCGGGTTCACCGGGATCGGCGTGGTGGCCAAGGGGTCCGACCACAGCGCGGGCCCGCGGGTGACCTTCGGCCTGGACGCCATCCTGCTCGACGAGGACGGCAACGTCGTCGAGAAGAAGCCCGGCGCGATCGGCCTGATCGGCCGCCGCGGGCACGTCCCGCTCGGCTACTACGGCGATCCCGAGAAGAGCAAGAAGATCTTCGTCGAGGTCGACGGCGTCCGGTACGTCGTCCCGGGCGACTACGCCCGCTACGAGGAGGACGGCACCGTCACGCTGCTCGGCCGCGGCTCGCAGTGCGTCAACACCGGCGGCGAGAAGGTCTACCCGGAAGAGGTCGAAGGGGCGCTCAAGTCCCACCCCGACGTCTTCGACGCGCTCGTCATCGGCGTCCCGGACGAGCGGCTCGGCCAGCGCGTCGCCGCCGTCGTCCAGTTGCGCGAAGGGGCCGAAGCGGACTTGGCCGCGCTCGAGGAGCACGTCCGCGGCTTGATCGCCGGGTACAAGGTGCCGCGCACGGTCTGGCTGGCCGGCGAGATCGGCCGCTCGCCCAGCGGCAAGCCGGACTACCCGTGGGCCCAGCGCTACGCCGCTGGGCACGAACCGGCCGCGGCCCAGCCCGTCTGAGCCCACTGACTACTGATCCAGAAGCGTCGCTTTCACGTGAAAGCGACGTTTCTGGGAGGAGGACAACACAGTGCGGACACCCCTGTGCGACCGGCTCGGCATCGACCTGCCGATCATCGGGTTCACCCCGTCGGAGCACGTCGCCGCGGCGCTCAGCCGCGCCGGCGGGCTCGGCGTGCTCGGCTGCGTGCGGTTCAATGACGCCGCCGAGCTCGACCGGGTGCTCACCTGGATGGACGAGAACACCGGCGGGAAACCGTACGGCGTCGACATCGTGATGCCGGCGAAGGTGCCCGCCGAGGGCACCCAGGTCGATCTGGCGAAGCTGATCCCGGACGGCCACCGCGCGTTCGTCGACCGCGTGCTGAAGGAGCTTTCGGTGCCGCCGCTGCCGGACGACACCGACGAGCGCGCCGGCGTCCTCGGCTGGCTGCACTCGGTCGCGCGGTCGCACGTCGAGGTCGCGCTGAACCACCCGATCAAGCTGATCGCCAACGCGCTCGGCTCACCGCCGGCGGACGTCATCGCGCAGTGCCACGATCGCGGGGTGCCGGTGGCGGCGCTGGCCGGCAAGGCCGAACACGCGGTCCGGCACGTCGAAAACGGCGTCGACTTCGTGGTGGCGCAGGGCTACGAAGCCGGCGGGCACACCGGTGAGATCGCGTCCATGGTGCTGGTGCCGGAGATCGTCGACGCCGTCGACGTGCCGGTGCTCGCCGCGGGCGGGATCGGTTCCGGCCGCCAGATGGCCGCGGCGCTCGCGCTCGGCGCGGCCGGCGTCTGGATGGGGTCGATGTGGCTCGCCACCGAGGAGTACCTGCAGACGATGGGCGAGTCGGTGGCGATGCAGCAGGCGCTCGTCGCGGCGTCGTCGTCGGACACCGTGCGGACCCGGATCTACACCGGCAAGCCGGCCCGGCTGCTCAAGACCCGGTGGACCGAGGCGTGGGCCGCGCCGGACGCGCCCGAGCCGCTGCCGATGCCGCTGCAGAACCTGCTGGTTTCCCCGGCGCACAACCGGATCCACGCGGCGAACGACCCGAGCGTGGTCTCGATGCCGGTCGGGCAGATCGTCGGCCGGATGAACCGGGTCCGCCCGGTCGCCGAAGTCGTCGCCGACCTGGTTTCCGGTTACGAAGAAGCACTGTCCCGGTTGGACAAGACCCGCTGAACGCGAGCGAAAGGGCCCCCGCCGCGGCGGGGGCCCTTTCTTCTTGCGTAACCGGTTACAGCGTGGAGGCGGCCGCGGCGATCTTCGCCGCGAACGTGCTCACCTCGGTGTAGACGCCGGGAGCGTGGGCGCGGGCGCAGCCGTCACCCCAGCTGACGATGCCGACCTGGATCCACGCGCCGGCGTTGTCGCGGCGGAACATCGGGCCGCCGGAGTCGCCCTGGCAGGTGTCGACGCCGCCGGAGGCGAGGTTGCCCGCGCAGATCTCGGCGCTCGGAATCAGGTCGGGATAGCTGCCGCCCTGGGCGGCGCAGGTGGCGTCGTCGACGAACGGGACCGTCGCCTTGAGCAGGTACCGCTGCTGCGCGCCGCCTTCGCGGGCCGCGCCCCAGCCGGCCACGGTGAACGTGCCGGTGTTGTACGCCGAGGTCGACGCGATCGGCAGCGTCGAGAGCCCGCTCACCGGGCTGGCGAGCTTGATCAGCGCCCAGTCACCGCCGGTCGAGGAGCCGTAGGTGGGGGACTGGTAGACGTACGTCGAGCGGATCTTCTGCGCGCCGGAGCCCTGCAGGTCGACCACGCCGACGGTCGCGGTGATCGAGGTGTTCGACCCGGTCCGGCTCACGCAGTGCGCCGCGGTCAGGACGATCTGCTTGGTGTAGAGCGCCCCGCCGCAGCCCATGGAAAGCCGGACCATGAACGGGAATTCGCCCTGGGCGGCGCGGGTGCCGCCGACGACGTCGGTGGACGGCGGCTGGGCGGCGGTGGCGATCGCGGGGGTCGCGAACGCCGCGGCCGCGGCGACCGCGGCCAGTGCGGTGGTGGCGTTTCTGAGCAGGGTGAACCAGCGCTTGGGAGCCAAGGGGATCAGTCCTTCCAGTGTCCACAGTGGAAGCCGTTGCCGTCAGCGGCCCCATGACTACACCAGGTGGTCACAGACGGGACAACCGACTTTCTTCGGATCTTTCGGGCGGTTGGGTGATTTCTCACCGGCGGAGCCGACGAACGCCGTAGGCCAGACCGCCCAGCACGAGCGCGGCGCAGCCGGCCAGCACCGACGGGAGCGGCAGGCTGAAGGCGAGCACCACGCACCCGGCGAGGCCCAGGACGGCGACCGCCCGCGTCTTCCCCGGCAGCGTGAGCGCGGCGGCATTGGCGATCGCGTAGTAGGCCAGGACGGCGAAGGACGAGAAGCCGATCGCGGCGCGCAGGTCGAGCGACGCGGCGAGCACGGCGACCACGAGCCCGACGGCGAGTTCGGCCCGGTGCGGCACCTGGTAGCGCGGGTGGACGGCGGCCAGGAACCGGGGGAGGTGGCCGTCGCGGCTCATCGCCAGTGTCGTGCGCGAGACGCCGAGGATGAGCGCCAGCAGCGAGCCCGTCGCCGCCAGTGTCGCGCCCACCCGGACGGCCGGGGCGAGCCACCCCGGGACGGCGGCGGCGATCGGGTCCGGGCTCGCGGCCAGCGCGGCCGGGCCGAGCCGGACGAGCAGCAGCACCGCCAGCGCGGCGTAGACCACGAGGGTGATGCCCAGGGCCAGCGGGATGGCGCGGGGGATGGTGCGGGCCGGGTCGCGGACCTCCTCGCCGAGCGTCGCGAGCCGGGCGTACCCGGCGAAGGCGAAGAAGAGCAGCCCGGCCGCCTCCAGGACACCTCCGCCGCCGGGCCAGGCGACGAGCGGGCCGCCGGCGGACGGCCCGGCGGCCATCGCCACCGCCGCGGCGGTGAGCACGAGCAGGGTGCCCGACACGATGACCCGCGTCGCCAGCGCCGAGCGGTGGACACCGAAGTAGTTGACGGTGGTGAGCGCGGCGACCACCGCGACGGCGAACCCGCTCCGCCACGGCTGCCCGAGCCCCGGCGCGGCGTAAGCGACGACGGTCAGCGTCATCGCGGCGCAGCTCGCCGTCTTCCCGGTGATGAATCCCCAGCCCGCGAGGTAGCCCCAGAATTCACCGAGCCTTTCCCGGCCGTAAATGTAGGTGCCGCCGGATTCGGGATGAATCGCGGCCAGCCGCGCCGAAGAAGCCGCATTGCAGTAGGCGACGACGGCCGCGACGACCAGCGCGAGCAGCAGCCCGGCCCCCGCGGCGCGCGCCGCCGGGCCGAACGCCGCGAACACGCCGGCGCCGATCATCGAGCCGAGGCCGAGGAAAACGGCGTCGGCGAGGCCGAGCCTGCGGACCAACGGGGTCGGACGCATCCGGGTGATCCTCCTGTTGCCGGCCGTGTTGCGCACCACAGCGAACCACGGCGTGCGGCGAACCGAATAGGGTCGATTCCGTGCCCGCCCCTGCGTACCATTCCCGCCTGTCCGCCGACGGCCCCGTTCTCGACGGGATTCCCGAACACGGCCGTGTGCCGCGCTACTACGCGGTCAAGGTCGAACTGCTGGCGGTGATCGCGGAACTCGGCGAAGGTGCGACGCTGCCCACGGAACGGGAATTGTGCGAACGGTTCGAAGTGTCGAGGGCGACCGTACGGCAAGCCGTCGGCGAGCTGGTGCTCGAGGGCAAGCTCAGCCGCCGCCAGGGAAGCGGGACGTACGTCGCCGGCCCGAAGCTCGTCCAGCCGCTGGCACTGGTGAGCTACACCGAGGGGCTGCGGCGCCAGGGCATCCGGCCGGGCCGCAGTGTGATCACCCTGGAGCGGCGCCTGGCGGGCAGCGCACTGGCCGCCGACCTCCAAGTGACGTCGGACGCCGAAGTGTTCCACCTCGAGCGGGTCCTGCTGGCCGACGAGGAGCGCGTCGGGCTCGAGTCGACATATCTCCTGGCTTCGCGGTTCCCGGACTTCCTCGACGTGTTCGACCCGGAACAGTCGCTGTATGCGTGCCTGAGCGAGAAGCTCGGCGCGGCGTTCGAGGAGGCGGAGGAGCGGGTCGAGACGGTGCTGGCCACGCCGCGCGAGGCGTTGCTGATCGGGACGAACCCGGCGCTGCCGATGCTGTTGCTGCACCGGATTTCCTGGGGCCCGGACGGGGCGCCGTTCGAACGGGTGCGTTCGCTGTACCGCGGCGACCGGCTCAGCTTCACGACCCGCCTCGGCCGGGCCGACTGAGCCGCGATGCAACCCGGCGCGCGTTCATTCCGTCTGGCAGGTATGCGTACCACGGTGAAACTGCTGGGCGCGGGCCTGATGCTGCTCTCGGCGACGGCCTGCGCTGCGAATTCCGGCGTCGGCGCCCCGGCGGGCACCAGCGCGGGCCCTGAGACACCCACGACGTCCACGAGTGTGCCCGCGACCGGGACGCCCACGCCCACGCCTGCTCCGCCGCCGTCCCAGACGGTCGGGCGGCCGACGCAGGGCATCGCGCCGGGGGGGGTCGTCCACGACGAGACGCAGGACGACGCCCCCCGCCAGCCCGGGGGGGAC
>NZ_JBEZYB010000022.1:0-124133 GCF_040638285.1 Amycolatopsis sp. NPDC026612 | reverse complement strand
GCGCGTCGGCGCCGGCGGCCGGGGGGCCGGCCCGCCGCCGCCCGGGCGGGGGGGGGAGCGGCGCGCGGGCACTCTCGGGGGGGGGGCCGGCCCGGGGGGCCGCGCCCGCGCCACTCGGTCACCCGTCAAGCGGTGGGCGGGAGGACGTTCTCCTTGTAGGCGCCTGCCAGGTTTCCGGCCGTGGAGAAGTTCACGGCGACGTAGGTGTCGTGCCAGGTGTTGTCCGCGCTGCCGCACACGCGGCCCGCGCCGATCCTGGTACTGGCCTTCCAGACGAGCTGGGTGAAGTGCCCGATCGCCTTCGCCGGGTCGTTGCTGGCGAACGTCTCGTAGTTGTAGTCCTTGATTTCGGCGTACCAGGCTTCACTCGCTGCCGTGGCCGGTCCCCGGACCGGTTCGGACGAACTCGACGAGTAGAGGTTCTCTCCGTACCCTGCGGTTCCGTCGTGGACGAGGGTGCCCTTGTCGGCGATGTGCTCGGCGCGCGACTTGGCGTAGTCGACGAGCCCTTGGTCGAGTTCCACGGGCGGGGCTCCGTGCTTCGCCCGGTACTGGTTGATGCTGTTCACCATGCTGTTCAGAAAATCTTGATCGGTGTAGTCGGAGTAGCCGGCTTTCATTTCTTGTTCCCTTCCTTCGCGAGTCGTCGATGGTGCCTGGTGATGTCGGCCGGGAATCGTGGGTCGATTTCGTAGTGGGTGTCGAATTGGCTGCTGAAACCGGTCACGCCGACGGTCTGGCCGGCGGCGAGGCCGGTGAGGTCGATGCCGGTCTGGGTGTTGACGAAGATGACGAGCTCGCCCGAGCCGTCGTCGACGACGAACTCGGCGCCGTACGGCGGATCCGGCGTCGGCGCCCGGGTGATCGTGGCGATCACGCGCACCAGCCGGCCCTCGGAGCTCTCGCCGACGGCGCCGGTGGGGAGCAGCCGCGGACGGACGGCGGGACTTTTGCCGTGCACGACGACGGCGGCCGGACCGTCGGGAACGAGGATGCGCAACCCGAAGCTGTCGCGCAGCGTGCCGGTCACCTGTACCCGGGTGCGGGGAGCGATACCGAGGTCGACCGCGACGCTGACGTAGATGCCGGCGCTGCGGTCCTGCAGTCCGAAACCCGTGTCGAAGAAGCTGGATTCGAACGCGCCCGACGGGGTCGTCGCCACACCGTCGACCGTGACCGCCGTGCCGAGCGGCAGGGTTCGTGCCTGGGCGATGGGCACCGCCCGGTGGGTGACCGTCACCGCGTGGGCGGGTGGGGCGAAGCCGGCGGAAGCCAGGACCAGGAACAGAATCGGAAGGCAGCGCCGCCAGGAAGACATGGATTTCCTTTCCCACGTTTGTGTCGGCTCAGTGTGCCGGGCTCAGCGGTAGCGGAGTTCGAACGCGGTGAACTTGGCTTCCTGCTGCCATTGCAGGCCGGCTTTCGGGCTGGCGGCGAGGAACGTCCGGCAGGCCGGGCCGGGGTGGGATGTGCCCAACCGGTCGTGGGCACACGGTGCGGCCGGCACGAAGGTGTCCGGGCTGCGCCACAGTGACGCGCCGTCGAGGAAGGCGTGGTCCAGGCTGGTGCGGGCCAGGGTCTTCAGGTCCCGGTAGCGCAGGTGGTAGTCGGTGGCCGCGCGCTGGTACTCGTGGGTGAGGTCGATCCGGGAGACGCCCTCGTCGTCGGTGGACAGGGTCACCGGCACCCGGAACGCGCGGTAGGCCGGGAACGGGTGGTCCCGGCCGGAGAGCCCGAGGATCTGCTCGTTGCTGCTGAGGTTGATCTCCACCATGACGTGCCGGTCGGCCATCGTGCGCATCAGCTGCGGCCAGTCGTCCTCGCCGAGCACGTCGGCGCCGTGCCCGATCCGCTCCGCCCGGCCGGTGAGCACGGCCTCCCGGATGTGGTAGGTCAGCTCCTCCGGCTTGACCAGTCCGGGAACGAGTTCGCCGGCGTGCAGGGTGATGTGCCCGGTGCGGTAGACGCCGCGCAGGTAGTCCAGCATCCGCATGTGCAGCCGGTAGTCGCGGATGGAGACCTCGCCTTCCTCCGGCGAGACCAGGTTCACCGCCACCGTGCGGTGGTCGGCCGCGGCCAGCTCGAACGCCGACACCATGTACGTGAACACCACGTTGGGCGCGTTGTTCCGGTTGACCTGCTGGATGTACCGCGGAGTCACGCCGCACCCCGGCGACGCCGCCGCGGTGGAACAGCGGAGCAGCGACCGCAGCCGCGTGGCGTCGGTGTCCATTTCCGTGGTCGCGGCGGCCGTGATGCCCGCCATGGTGCCGCCGGCCAGCACCTGCGCCCGCATGGCGGCGAAGTCCTCGGTGAACGTGACGCGCTGTGCCAGGTCGAACAGTGGTCCGCCCTGCCGGGTCAGCATCGTCTCCAGGTACTGCTCGTTCTGCCGGCCGGCCCGGTCCAGCACGTCGGCCAGCATGTCGAGCCGGTGCGCACCGGTGACCGCGCCGAACTTGCCGAACGTGGCGAAGAAGTGGTCGTGCGCCGATTCGCCCTGTCCCGCCTGGAAACCCTCCATCGACCACGCCATCAGCACGGCCCTGCGGAAAGCCGGATCCGACGAGGTGTCGGCGGCGGGACGCTGACCGGCACCGCACGGCCCGGCCGCCGCGACGAACGTCGTGGTGTGGATGCACAGCCCGTCCTGGGCGGCCAGGGAGATCAGCAGCTCGGTCGACGCCGCCCCGGACAGGTGATTGTGCAGGTCGCCGCCCTTGGCCAGGTCCAGCACGAAGGCCCGCAACCGAGCCGGGTCGTGCCGGACGGAGTCGAGGTAGTGCTCAACGCCCACCTCGGCACCCGGATCCGCCTGCGCGGACGAGACGACCACCCCCGAGAACACCAGACTCAGCAGCCCGGCGGTGACGAGCGACAACCCGGCCCGCAGTTTGCGCATGACGTTCCTTTCCGATTGCGACGATTACCGGACCGGGGCAGACCGCGGGGCCGGCACATTTCGGTGGAGCGGCGGCTGGCGAGGTGACCTCGCGTGCTGCGCGCCGGATTGCCTGACCCACCCCCACGATGAGCATCCACGGTCCCAGGTCGCCGGAGCAGGCCCGGCCGTTTCCGAACTGGGGAAAAATCGTGGAAAATTGCGCCATTCAGACCATGCAGGGCAATCCGGCAACGGTATCCACTCATCGGAGTATTGCCGGTCGCGTCGAGCGGGCGTAGCGTCGGATTCCGCGTTCGGGGAGTTGCCGGATTAGCGTGGCGCAGTTCTGTCATCAATTTGACCCGGTTATCGGCCCTGGGCCGCGATCGTTTACGTCGTGCCGTCCGCGCGGCGAGGCACCGGCTGCGGACCCGCAGGCAAACGGGTAGTGACCCCGCGTTTCCGGGCGCCCAGGTCTAGACTGGGTAGAACGCCCCAGACCTCGGCGATCCTGTTTTCTCCGGCACCGGCCTCCGGTCGGCGCCCGGCCCGGACGGTGAGGCGCACGATGGTGGGACGTCTGGTGGCGGTCGTTCTGATCGGCCTGTTCAGTGCCCTGGCCACGATCGGTGCCCTGACCTTGCCGGGGGACGTCCTGTTCGGCTGGCTCCTGCTGGGGGCCGGCGCGGGGATCCTGGTCGCTTTCGGCGCTTCGCGGCTCCGGCGTGGGCGGGCCACGGCAAGGAGCCCCGACCTGGTGCTGGGTGCGGCCACGGCGGCGATCTTCGTCACGGCGTGCCTGGTCCTCGTCGGCTTGCTCACCACGCTGGGCGGCGGCCTGACGACGGCCGTCCTGCTCCTGCTCGTCGCCGGCGGGCTGGCCGTCGGCTACCACCACCGCGTCGCGCCGCCCACCGTGCCCGAGCCCCTCGACAGCGCGGCCCCGCGCCCCGTGCCGCCCGTCACGGTGGCCGACCTGGCGACCGAGGACCTCTGCGTGGCGTGGCGGCGCAGTTACTTCCTCCTGCTCGCCGCCACCGACGAGCGGGCGCGCCGGCTCGTCGTCCAGCGGCGGCAGGACTTCCTCGACGAGATCGAACGACGCGACCGCAGCGGGTTCCTCCGCTGGCTCGACAGCGGTGCGAAGGCCGGCAGCGATCCGAGCCCGTACCTGGGCACGCGAAGCTGAGCGAGCGGGAAGGACGTCAGGTGGGTCGACCGCACCCGGCACCGGGCGCCGGCGGCGTTGCGACGGTTCGTCGCCGTGCCGGTGCCGTGAGGGATCCCCGCCCGGAGTTGCGGTTGCCGATACGCTCGGTGCACGCAGCCGCGGCAGCGGTGCTGATCCGGGCCTGGTGGTGTCCGAGTTGGTGTGGCGATCACGGACACCAACCCCGGGGGAATCGGATGCTGGGACGCGTGGCTCGCCGGTCAGGGGCTCGCCGTGCCTGAGGTCGAGGCCCTGCGCGCGAGCGTGCTGGCCGAACTGGGTGAAGGCGTGACCGGCAGCGGGGTCGACGTCGTCGCGCGGGTGTGCCGGGCGTGTGTGCGCCTGCTGCCGGTGGACGGCGCGGCGGTGTCGGTGATGGTCGAGGCCGGGCACCGCGAGATCGTCTACGCCAGTGACGCGGTGAGCACGGCGTTGGCGGAGTTGCAGTTTTCTCTCGGTGAGGGGCCGTGTTTCGAGGCGTATGTCTTCGGCGGGGCGGTGCTGGTGCCGGATCTGGCCGCCGGGCCGTCGCCCAGGTGGCCGGTGTTCGCGGCCGAGGCCGCGGCGCAGCCGGTGGCCGCGCTGTTCACGTTCCCGGTGCAGATCGGCGCGGTGCGGGTGGCGACCCTCGACACCTATCGGGCGACGCCGGGCTCGTTGAGCCCCGGCGAGTTGTCGACGGCGTTGCGGGTGGCCGACGTCGCCGCGCTCGCCCTGTCGGGACTGCGTGCCGGGGGTGGTCTTTGGCTGGACGGGGACGGGCGGTGGATGGCGGGTGCGGGGATGCGGTACCGGGAGGTGCACCAGGCCACCGGGATGTTGATCGCGCACCTGGACGTGTCCGCTTCGACCGCATTGACGCGGCTTCGGGCGTACGCGTTCGGGCACGGACGTCCCCTGCTCGAGGTCGCGGCCGACATCGTGGCCGGGCGGCTGGGGCTGGACGAGGAGTTCAGTGGGGATTCACCATGAAGGCAGCTGACGAACCAGGAGATGGTGGGCATGGCCGACCGTGAACGACAGGTGACCCGGGCGTTCGTCGCGTTGGCGGACACGCTGGTCGACGAGTACGACGTCGCCGACCTGCTGCACACGCTGGTGCAGCAGTGCGTGGAGCTGCTCGACGTCGCGGCGGCGGGGTTGACGCTGGCCGACGAGCGGGGTGGTCTGCAGGTGCTGGCGTCCTCCACGGAGCAGGCGCGGCTGCTGGAGCTGTTCCAGCTCGACATCGACGAGGGTCCGTGCATCGAGTGTTTCACCAGCAGCGCTCCGGTGCTGGTGGCCGACATCGCGGCGCAGGCGGCGCGGTGGCCGCGGTTCGTCGCCGAGGCGGCCAGGGACGGGTTCGCGTCGGTGCACGCGCTGCCGCTGCGGCTGCGGCTGCGCAAGCAGACGATCGGGGCGCTGAACCTGTTCGGGCAGAATTCGGGGGAGCTGTCGGTGGACGACGTGGCGCTGGCGCAGGGGCTGGCCGACACCGCGACCATCGGCATCCTGCAGGAACGAGCCCTCCGCCAGGGCGACCTTCTCTCCGAGCAGCTGCAGACGGCGTTGAACAGCCGGGTGATCATCGAGCAGGCCAAGGGCGTGCTCGCCGTCAGCGGGCAGCTGAGCATGGACGCGGCCTTCCGGGCTCTGCGCGGCTTCGCCCGGCGGAACAACCTCCGGCTCAGCGACGTGGCTCGTGCCTTGGCCGACCGCGATCTCGCTCCGGCGGTCGTGCTGGCCCCGCCTCCGACGACGAGCCACTCGCACTGACCGGTCCGTTGTGGCACCGGGGAAAAGTGCCGAACGGTCCACCCCGCGGTGACCCGCGGCGCGAGCTTCGACCTGCACGCCGAACCCGGAGCCCGGCGGGGGCTGCGTGCGCGCCTGCAGAACGCGATCGCCGAGACGACCGCGCGGCTCGAGCGCCCGGCCGCGAGCGGTACCCCTCTGTGTGGCCGATTCCGGTGCCCTGACGGGCCCTGGTGCGCCCGTGACTACCGCTCCTCGATGGTGAGGTGGTGGGGGAGGGGGCCGGCCGGTGACAGGTCGGGTGTCCGGTCGGCCGAGGTGAGCAGTTCGGCGTAGTGGCCCAGCATGCGGTCGCTGATGCGGCGGTAGAACTCCGGGAGGGCGGTGGTCCGGCCTTCGTGGAAGGCCAGGAACTCCGGATCCGAGCGCAGCATTTCCCGGATGCGCCGGAAGCTGGCGATGTCGGAGCGGAAGCCTGCGGTGCGGGCCCGGTGGACGGAGCCGATGATGCGGTGCGAGGCGGTGTCCAGCCGCCGGCGCAGCATCGCCGGGGATGCTGCGTGGGTGTAGAGCTCGATGAGCTTTTCGTAGTAGGTGATCGGGTCGTAGTTCTTGATGGTGGTCACCAGGTAGGGCGCGTAGTAGAAGTTGAACGGCATGGTGGTGAGGATCCGTCCGGCCGCGGTGAGTTCCCGGTGCAGCGGGGTGCCGCCGAACGGTACCGGGATGTTGATCGTGGGAAAGGCGAACGGGGCCAGGTCCATGAATCGTTTGGTCAGCTCGACCGGTTCGTCGCCCTGGTCGGTGTCGAGCCCGAACATGAAGTTCGCCTGGAGGTAGGGGACGTTGTCGGCCAATTGAGCGAAGTGCGCGGCGACGCGATCGACCTTCTCGGTTCCGCCGGTCCGGCCGACACCGGCTTTGTTCGAGTAGTCGGTCCAGGACTCGACGCCCGGCGCGACCATGGCGCAGTTCGTTTCCTTCAGCCGCCGCGGCCGGTCACCGCGCAGCACCGTGAGCGAGCTTTCGATGATGTACGGCGGCCGTTCGGCGGGTGGCTGCGCCTCCAGGGACTCGAAGACCTGGTCGAACTTCACCGCGAAGTTCGGGTCGTGGAACACGATGAGCCGGCCTGGCAGGTGCCGGGCCAGGTAGCGCAGGTCGGCCCGGAGGCGGTCGGCCGGGAGCGGGCGGTAGGTGCTGTTCCAGTCGATGCAGAAGTCGCACCGGTACGGGCAGCCCATGCTCGCGAGCATGGGCACCGCCGACAGCAGCAGCGGCTTGCGTCCCCAGAAGAAGGCCGACGCGCGGATTTCGGGCATCCGCTCCTCGACGGTCGGCACGTCGTCGAACGGCCGGTCGGCCGAGATCACGGTGCCCGGGGTGAACTGGCCGGCCAGGATGTCGGTGATCAGCGCCGGGTCGCATTCGCGGACGACCAGGTCGAAGAAGCGCAGGCAGTCCACCGGGAACGCCTTGGCGTGCGGGCCGCCGATCACCGTGCGGACCCCGGCCCGGCGGTAGAGCTTCGCCAGTGCGTAGGCGAGGTGGCTGACCTGCGTGTAACAGGAGATGAACACCACGTCCAGGTCGGCGGGCAGGAAGCGGTGCGGCCGGCCGAGGCCGTAGTAGGTGGCGTAGAAGGTCTCGTGCCCGTTCCGGCGGCACCACACCGAGATGGCCTGGGGGGTGATGCTCGCGTACTGCTTGGTGATGAACAGCTGATAGGCGAGATCCACCGGGCGCCGGACCGGCGGCCCGAGAAGATCGAGAATTCCGACTCGCACCGCGCGGTCCTCTCGGATAGCCGGCCAGCCGGGCCGGAAACGACGATCAGCGGGAAGCTGATGGCGACGTCACCGGGGACCGGGGCGAACGCGGCGATCGGGAACGACTATACGCCGAGCCGGCTTCGAAAGGGCGAGACCGGAAACAGCGCCGACCCGGCGCGGCCTTACGCGCCACGAACTTCAGGTCGTTCCCGGATTCTCGGCGGGTTCGCGGTGGGCGGCCGCGTAGTGGGCGGTGAAGATCGCGCCGGCGACGGCGAGGACGAATCCCGCACCGGCCGCGGCGGTGAAGCCGTCACGGATCCGGTCGTCGAGGAAGAGCACGCCGATGCCGGAGGACACGGCGGTGTTGGTGGTGAACATGGTGGCGGTGACCGCCGTGGCGCGGCTTCGCTGCAGGGCCATCGCGAACGCCGTCGCGGCGACGAGGCCGTTGACGATCATCGCCCAGATCGCGGGATTTCCGGCCAGCTGCCAGACCGGGCCCGAGGCGGTGAGGGTCCGGGCCGAGATGCCGACCACACTGAAGCCCAGTCCGGCGCAGAACCCGAGCACGGGAGCCGACCAGCGGCGATCCTGGCGTTCGGTGTGGAACGCGAGCGCCGCGATCGGGATCGCCGCGCCCAGCAGGAGCAGCTTTCCACCGGGCGGGAGGGGCTGCGCGGGGCCCGGGTCCGCGGAAAGGCCCAGCAGGACGAGGCCGGTCGCGCCGACGCCCAGCGCCACCCAGCCGGCGGAGACCAGCCGGACGCCGAGGACGGCGGAGATCGTCGCGGTCACGCCGACGCTGAACGCGAGGACCGACTGGACCAGGAACAGCGGCAGGCGGTGCAGCGCGGCGGCGGCGAAGACGAACCCGAGCAGGTCCACCCCCAGCCCGAGGAAGTAGAGCGGCTGGCGCCGGAGGGCGACCAGGTCCTGGGGCGCGCCGCCGTACGCGCCCGCGCGCCGGACCCCGGCGGACTCCAGGATCGAGCCGCTGCCCGAGGCGAGGGCGGCCAAGACGGCGAGGACGTATCCGACGATCACCGGCCGAGTCTGCCAGCCCCGGTCCCGACGATCGGAAACGGCCGGAGCGATGCTGCCGATCGAGCGCACCGGTGCCTCAGCCGCGGTGCCCGAGGGGCTCCGCACGCACGGTCACGGGCGCTCTTGGGACGTACCGAGAACGTCCTCGCCCGACCCGAGGGTGGGGGCGACCGTTCGCTCCGGCGCGTTCTGCCGGACCCGGAACGGGATGCCCAGTGCGGCGAACACGCCGAGCATCGTCGAATCCTCCGTCACGACATCGGTGACGAAAGCCCGCACCCCTTCGTGTTCGGCCGAGAAGACCAGCTGTTGCAGCAGCAACGTCGCGACACCGAGGGCCGGGGCGCGGCTGTCGACGACCAGGGAGATCTCCGCCTCGGCCGGGTCGTCGACGACCTCGTACTGGGCGACGCCGACCAGCCGGGTGTGCTGGAAACACCCCACGGAGGTCGGACCGACGCCCGAGCGGGTCGCCAGCCGCGTCGCGAGTCCGGACAGTTCCATGACACCGAGTCCGAAGAACCGGCGGTACTGGTCTTGGCCGGACAGCCGGGTCCGCAGGGCCTGGACCTCCGTGATGTCCCCGGAGTCGAGGCTGCGCACCCACGCGATCTCACCGTCGGCGAGGAGGGCCTTCACCGGCGGGGTGGTCGTTGCCATGCCGCTGTCCCGTTCCGGTCGCACCGACCGAGGTGGAGGGGAAAACCGAGGACGGCGCCGGCTCTGCCGCCGGGGTGCGAAATGTCCTCGGTATTCCGGACTCTACACCCTGCGGTCGGGCGAACCCCGGTCTCGATCGACCCCGGACAGCGCGCCTGCGCGGTGGTCACCCGGTGCAGTTGGGGACCGCGGGAACGCTGCCGACACAGTTGTTCGGGGTGTTGGCGGTGATGGGCGAGCTGGTGGTGGTCATGGTGCCGCCTTGGCGGTAGACGCCGCCGGAATTGCCCAGGAGCAGCAGTGCGTGGTTGTCGGTGACGGCGGTCTGGGTGAGGGTGGTCGCGGTGGAGCCGATGGCGGAGATTCCGCCGCCGCGGCCGGCGGTGTTGCCGGTGATGAACAGTGGACTGCCGGAAACGCCGGTGACCGTCAGGGTGGCGCGGAGGCCGTTGTAGAGGGCGCCGCCGTCGCCGAGCAGGGTGGTGTTGCCGGACAGCGGGCTGTTGGTGAACGTCGCGGCGGGCGCGGTGCCGGTGGGAGTGTCGGCGTTGGCGAGGCCGCCGCCGTTGCCGGAGGCGGTGTTGCCGGTCAGGGTGCTTCCGGTGAGGGTGACCGCGCCGCGGTTGAGGATGCCGCCGCCGTCGCCGAGGACGTTGCCGTGGGTGAAGGCGACCCCGGTGGTGAGGGTGAGGTTGCCGGTCGGGCCGACTTCGGCGATCCGGAACATGCCCAGGCCCAGCAGGGAGGCGTTGGTGACGGTGGCGGGGCCGATCAGCTCGATCGGGGTGGTGATCACCGGAAGGGCGTTGGCGGCGCCGCCGTGGGCGGTGGTGATGCCGTAGGTGCAGCCCCCGGCGAGGACAAGGGTGTCGGCGGTGGGGGTGGAGTTGGCCAGGTTGACCGCCGCGACGAGGGCGTTTTCGCTGCAGGCCACCGGGATGGTGATGGCCAGAGCGGTGGGGGCCAGCGCGATCAGGCCTCCGGTCGCGACGGTGATTCCGAACAGGGCTTGGGCAATGGTGCGGACGTGTCGCATGGCGATTTCTTTTCCTGGAAATTCTGGGAATCTTCCGCCGTCGCGGTGCGCCGGTGGTGAGAAATACGCGGAATTGGTGCGGCACCAAGGGTCCGGGGTGGCAACCGCCAACCTACTCTTTGGTTCGGGTGGCCGATACCCCAGGCCCCCGTATGGCGGTATTCATGGTGAACGGAAATTCTGCCGGATCGTCAGGTGCTGCACGGAAATCGCATACTCGCCGTCGATCTGCGCGCAATCATTGCCTCAGTTGCATTCTTCGTCGCCTCCGTGTCGCGCCGGTGCTCCGGCCGCGGGGGTCACGACCGAGGCGCCCCGCGTCCGCCGCTGGGGCTGGACACGGCGGTTGACTTTGTTTCGTCGGTGATCTAACAATGTTGTGTCACGGTCCGCTCGCGCTCATCGAGGAGACAGGCGTTCAGATGGCACACGGCACATCGAGGACGGCGGCGATCTTCATCACGACCCTGCTGACCTGCCTGGCGGCGCTGCTGCTGCCCGCCCCGGCTCAGGCCGCGTCGTTGCAGGAGGTCAGGGACTTCGGCTACAACCCCAGCGGTATCAAGATGTTCGTGTACGTGCCCGCGACGGTGGCGGCCAAGCCCGCCGTCGTGGTCGGGGTGCACTGGTGCCACGGCACCGCGCAGGACTTCTACACCGGCACGCAGTACGCCTCGCTGGCCGACCGGTACGGGTACATCGTGATCTACCCGTCGGCGGTCAGCTCCGACGGCTGCTGGGACGTCCACTCCCCGTCGGTGCTGACGCACAACGGCGGCGGCGACGCGCAAGGCATCGTGTCGATGGTCAAGTACGTCCAGCAGCACTACAACGGCGACCCGGGCCGCACGTTCGTCACGGGGCACTCCTCGGGCGGCATGATGACCAACGTCCTGCTCGGTTCCTACCCGGACGTGTTCCAGGCCGGCGCGTCGTTCGCGGGCGTGCCGTTCGGCTGCTTCGCCGGTCCGGCGTCGTGGAACACCGACTGCGCCGAGGGCCGCGTCAACAAGACCGCGCAGCAGTGGGGCGATCTGGTGCGGGGCGCCTACCCCGGCTACAGCGGCCCCCGTCCCCGGGTGCAGCTCTGGCACGGCACCGAGGACGACGTGCTGCGCTTCGCCAACTTCGGCGAGGCGATCGAGCAGTGGACCAACGTGCTCGGCGTGAGCGCCACGCCGACCTCGACCGAGTACAACACCCCGCGCAGCACCTGGACCCGCACCCGCTACGGCTCCCAGGTCGAGGCGATCCGGGAACAGGGCCAGCCGCACAACCTGCAGATCCTCGCCGACGAGGCGATCCGCTTCTTCGGCATCGGCCAGCAACCGGCCGGCACCTCGCTGGTCGGCGCGCAGTCCGGCCGGTGCCTCGACGTCGCGTCGGCGAGCCACACCAACGGCGCCGCCGCGCAGCTGTGGGACTGCAACGGCGGCACCAACCAGCAGTGGACGTCCACATCGGGCGGTGAACTGCGGGTCTACGGCGACAAGTGCCTCGACGCCACCGGGCAGGGCACGAGCGCGGGCACCACGGTCCAGATCTGGGACTGCAACGGCCAGGCCAACCAGAAGTGGGCCACCCAGTCCGACGGGTCGATCAAGGGTACGCAGTCCGGCCTGTGCCTGGACGCGACGAACCAGGGCACCGCGAACGGCACCCGGATCGCGCTCTGGACCTGCAGCGGGACAGCCAACCAGAAGTGGATCCGGCGTTGAGCCGAGCCGAAAGGACGCTGACCATGCCCCGTTTCCTCGCCATCGGACTGACCGCCGCCGCAGTGGCTGCCGCCGTCGTCGTCAACGCCGGTCCTTCGTACGCTGCCGCCTGCAGCAAGGGGTACGTCGGGCTCACCTTCGACGACGGCCCGACGAGCAACACCCCGGCCTTGCTGAACGCCCTCAAGCAGAATCGGCTGCGGGCCACCATGTTCAACGAAGGCCGGTTCGCCGCCGCCGACCCGGCCGGCGTGCGGGCGGAGGTGGCCGCCGGTATGTGGATCGGCAACCACAGCTACACCCATCCGCACCTGACGCAGTCGACCAGGGCGCAGATCGACTCGGAGATTTCCCGCACCCAGCAGGCGATCGCCGGCGCCGGCGGCGGTACGCCGAAGCTGTTCCGCCCGCCGTTCGGGTCGAGCAACTCGACGGTGCGGTCCGTCGAAGCCGCGTACGGCCTGCGGGAGATCATCTGGGACAGCAGCACGGGGGACTGGAGTGGCGTCAGCGTCGACCGGATCGTGGAGGCCAACGGCAAACTCACCAACGGCCAGATCATCCTCATGCACGACGGGCCGGCCAACACGGTGACCGCGCTGCCGCGCATCGCGCAGGTGCTGGCTGATCATGGCTTGTGCGCGGGCATGATCTCCCCGCAGACCGGCCGCGCGGTCGCCCCGAGCTGACCGCGTGGTGCGCGGGAAAGCGAGACTGCGACCCGCGACGCTGGAGCATGGGCACTTGGGCTCGGCGGGCACTAGGTCTGTATCGAAGTTCTCTTGCCATGTGACCGCCGGGGATCAGCTCAGCGGGCTCGTCATCCGCGTCCCGGAACACGTGGTCTTCGCAACGCCGGCACGAGTGTGGTGACCTCGTTCCTCGGCCACGGCGGCGCGCAGCAGCGGGACCTGGTGCTCGCCAACGTCGCGACCCGGCCTCCACCGCCGGGGCAGTGCTCCGCCCGGGACGTCAGGATCCCCACCGCTGACCGGTGAGGGTCCTGACGTCCGCCGCGGCCCGGAGCCGCTCAGGTGCTGGTCACTTGCGGTTCCACTGCTGGTTGCCGGCGCCGCTGCACGCTCGCAGCTCCGCTCCCGTCCCATTCGCGGTGCCCGCGCCCGTGACACTCAGGCAGAGCCCGGATTCCCGGCCGACGACGGTCCCGTCGGCGGTCAGGTTCCACTGCTGGTTGGTGCCGCCGTTGCAGTCCCAGATCTCGACCGCCGTGCCCGGAGCCGTGGCGTGGTTGGGTACGTCGAGGCACTTGGTGCCGTAGACCTGCACCGCGCCGTTGGCCAGCTGGGTCCATTGCTGGTTGGTGCCGCCGTTGCAGTCCCAGATGGCCAGGAGGGTGCCGTTGGCGGTGGCCGCTCCGGGCACGTCCAGGCACCGGTTGGAGCCGGCGCCGCGCAGCACTCCGGTGGAGGTGTCACCGCCGGGACCGCTGGGCAGCCCCCAGCCGTAGCGCAGCCGGTCGAGCCCGGACTGGTTGGTGACGGTCAGCGAGAGGTTGGTGCCGGTGCCGGTGAGCGAGGTGATCGCGCAGGAGGCGTTGAAGCACGGGCCCGGGCCGACCGTCTGGTCCGCTCGCTTGACCCCGGTCCACAGCAACGATCCCATACCCAGGCTGCGCACGGTGTCGGTGAGGGCGTAGAAGTAGGAGACGTTGTTGTTCCCGTCGCGGGGGCCGTTGTAGTTGGCTCCGGTGTTCATGGGCACGCCGAACTCGGTGAGCACGGCACGGTCGGCGTAGCCGCACAGTCGGCCCTTGAAGCTGGCGATCCAGTCGGCCTCGGTGGGGTGGGTCTCCCCGCCGAGCGTGTACATGTGGATGGACAGCAGCGTGCCGCTCAGCCGCGAATCGGCGCCCACGGCGCACAGGTCGATGTCCGACCACAGGCCGGGGATGATCATCCGGCTGCGGGGCACGCTGGGGTAGCGCGCCAGCCACGCGGCGGCGAGGTTGGTCAGTTCGGTGGCGGTGTACCCCCAGGGCTCGTTGATGAAGTCGAAGTAGAAGCGGCTGTTGCCGCCGTACTTGGCGATGACCTTGTCCCACATCGTGTTGAAGGCGGCCGCGTTGGCGATCCGGCCGCTGCCGTCCGGCGGCGTCCAGGGGGCGATCATGACGTTCATGCCCAGCGCGTCGGCCGCGTCGTACGCCGCCACGAGGCTGTTCCACCAGGACGACGAGGTGGTTTGCGGGTTGATGCCGAACCGGATCGTGTTGGCGCCCAGGCTCTGGAAGCCCTTGAGGATCGGGGTGGCCTTCGCGTAGGTGGTGGCATAACTGTCCGATGTGGACAATCCGATCGGGACATTCGGGTCGTTCAGGAAGTTGTCCCGGTAGTCGGCCCAGTTGACGCCGTGGAACTGGTTGGTGGTGGCCTGGGCCGCGGGGCCGGTGCCGGCCTGGATGCCGAGGCAGCCCAGCACCAGGGCGATGGCCAATCCGATCGAGGCGGCACGCCTCGATCGGCGTCGGGGTGATCGCATCTTTCCTCCATGGCAGGGGGTTACTTGAGGCTGGGCACCTCGTCGCGGGTGACGACGTAGGAGCTGGTGAACGTGGTCCGCAGGAAGCCGGGGTCCTGGCTGGTGATCCAGGTGCCGTTCCAGGTCATGAACATGACCCAGCGGGTGCCGGTGGACTGGAGCTGGGCCGGGTCGGGGATGGCGCCGTTCTCGTGCAGGGCGATCGGGATCGTCGAACCGACGACACCGCGGGTGGAGTTGAACAACGACGTCAGCGGCCCGTGGTCGTTGACGTAGGTGTCCGCGCCCCCGATGTCCACATAGGACTTGCCGGGGTAGAACGAGGAGTTCGGTTCGCCGTTGGCCGGCCACAGCCACACCAGGTTGTGGATGCCCTTGACGTTGACGAAGTAGTTGAACTGGAACTTCCACAGCCGCTGGTACTGCGCGCCGCCTTCCTTGCTCCACCAGAACCAGGTGCCGCCGGCCTCGTGGTACGGCCGCCACAGGACGGCGACGTTCTGGGACTGCAGGCGCAGCAGCTGGCTCGCCGCTTCGTCCAGTTCGGCGGTGTAGGAGGCGTATTCCCGGGTGCCGGGGGTGAGGGTGTTGGTGATCGACGCGGTGCCGCCGTAGTTGCAGCGGCTGGTGGCCGGTGCGCCGACGTGCCAGCCGATCATCGGGATGCCGCCGGCGTTCCACCAGGCGGCGGCGCGGTCGACGGCGCCGGGGCGGTCGCACATGTCCAGCCCGCGGATCGCCGGGATCTTGCCGGTGTTGTTGTAGATGAAGCTGAACTCGTTCTCGCTGCCGTTGGTCTCCTGCTGGCCGGAGATGATGTGGTTGCCGTACTGGCTGTAGAAGTAGCACAGCAGGTGACGGGCCTGCGGGGTGGCGTTCGGATCCACGGTTGTGACGTTGCAATCCTGACCGGTGCCGCCTCCGTTGAACGACCATCTCTGGTTGCTCTGCCCGTTGCAGTTCCACAGCACGACGGCCGCGCCGTTCGCCGTCGCGGCGCCCGACACGTCCAGGCACAGCCCGGACGCCACGCCGGCGATCGAGCCGTCGCCGCCCAGCCGCCACTTCTGGCTCTGGCCGCCGGTGCAGGTGCCGATCTCCACCTTCGTGCCGGCGGCCGTCTGGTTGTCGTGGGCTTGCAGGCACATCGTCCCGTTGTAGACCCGCAGTTCCCCGGCCGTCGTGGACGTCCAGTTCTGGTTGGCGCCGCCGTGGCAGTCCCAGATCTCCAGTGCGGTGCCGGCGGCCTGGCTCGCGCCGGTCACGTCCAGGCACCGGCCGGAACCGGTGCCGACGAGTGCGCCGCTGGTCGCCGCGGACGCGACGGGGGCCCCGAGCACGGTCGCGCCCACCAGGACGGCGGCCGGCAGCACACCGAGCCATCGGCTGCGCCGGGCCCGTGGGGTGGTGGGAACACGCATCATCGTCTCCTCCAAGCACTGCGTTGTGTGGAGTACTGCGGCAACGGGCCCGGTGAGCGCCGACTTGCGACGTTCCAATTGATCTTCGGCCGAGAGTCGGTTCTGGGCCGGCCGGTGTCGTGACCGTACCGCCGGAAAACGCTTCCCGGCAATACCCCGGCGGTCCCTTTGCTCGGGCAGGCCGGGCGGAGGACCGGTCGGCGCAACGGAAACCACGGCATCGGAACCAGGCTGTGGAGCCGAATGCGGGAGGTTCGGCCCTGGTCAGCCGCCGGTCGCGACCGGCGCGGTGGAGGCACGGACGACCAGTTCCGGCGTGAACCGGATCTCCTGGTGCTGGTGGCCGGGCCGGTCCTCGGCCAGCAGCAGCTCGGCGGCGGCGCGGCCGAGCTGGTACTTGGGCTGGCGGACCGTCGTCAGTGCGGGGGAGAGCTGTTCCGCGAACTGGACGTCGTCGTACCCGATCACCGACATCTGCCCGGGCACCGGAATGCCGCGCCGGCGCAAACCGCGCAGCTGCCCCAACGCGACGACGTCGTTGAAGCAGATGACCGCGGTCGGACGCGGCGACACCGCGAGCACCTGATCGACGACCGAGTCGGCCACCTCGACCGTGCACGGCTCGGGTACCGCGATTTCGACCAGTGCCGAGGAGACGTCCAACCCGGCCCTCGCTATCGACCGGCGGACCCCCTCCGCGCGGTCTCGCAGCGACCGGACGCCCGCCCGGCCACCCAGGAAGGCGATCCGCCGGTGCCCGAGCGCCAGGAGGTGGTCGGCGGCCACACCGCCGCCGTGCACGTCGTCGACGGCGACCGCACAGAGGTCGGCACCCGCGCGGGGGTGGTCGACCAGGACCACCGGGGTGCCGCGCCCGCTGAGCCGCACCAGCCGGTCCAGTCGCGAACCGGCCGGGTTGACCAGGATGCCGCGAACGCCCAGTTCCTCCATCATGCGCAGGTAGGTGTTCTCCTGAGTGGCGCGTGAGTCGGTGCTGCCGACGATGAGCAGGCAGCCCGCCTCGGTGAGCCGGTCCTCGATGCCGCGGGAGACCTCGGCGAAGAACGGGTTGGCGGTGTCCAGCAGCAGGCAGCCGGCGATCGTGCTCGGTGCGCCGCGCAGCTGGCGGGCGGCGCCGTTGCGGACGTACCCCACCTCGGCCATGGCGTCCTCCACGCGGCGCCGGGTGCTCGTGGCCACGACGTCCGGGTTGTTCAGCACGTTGCTCACGGTGGAGGTGGACACGCGTGCGGCGGCGGCGACCTGCCGGATGCTCGCCCGGCGTGACCGCTGTGAGCTGTCGCCCTCGTCTTGCCCCATGCACCCACCCTATTACCCGGTGATCGGCGTGCGGCGCGGGAACGGGGCCGCGGGCGGGTGGTGTCGGCCGTGCCGTCGGCGACGAGGCCCGGCGATGACCCGTCGCGGCGCCGGACACCCGAGGCCGCGGGGCGGCGCGAAACGGCGTTCGCGATTTCCGGGAAGCGCTTTCAAACGCGGGTCCGCAACGGTCTTGTCGACGTTGCAATGACTCGGCTACTCTCGGACGCGAGCGCTTTGCAGCCGTGAGTTCGTCAGCGTCACCATCATCGGATTGCCAACGGAGGCACCATGTCGGTCGCTCGATCACGGTTCGTCGCCATCATCCTGTTCGCGACGGCACTCCTCGTCACGCCGGCCGCCGCCGCGGCCGGGTACCCGAATCCCGGCCGCGTCACGGGGGACGTCGGCGTGCACGACCCCAGCGTCGTCAAACGCCCGGACGGCAGCTACCTGGTGGCGCACACCGGGGACAACATCGCGCTCAAGACGTCCGCCGACCGCACCGCGTTCCGCAACGCCGGTTCGGTGTTCCCGAACGGTGCGCCGTGGACGACCACCTACACCAAGGGCAGCCGCAGCCTGTGGGCGCCGGACATCTCCTACCACAACGGCCAGTACTACCTGTACTACGCGGCCTCCACGTTCGGCTCCAACCGCTCGGCAATCTTCCTGGCCACCAGTCCCTCCGGCGGCTCCGACACGTGGACCAACCGCGGCCTGGTCGTCGAATCCCGCACCAGCGACAACTTCAACGCCATCGACCCGAATCTGACGGTCGACGAGCAGGGCCGGTGGTGGCTGGACTTCGGCTCGTTCTGGTCGGGCATCAAGCTGATCCAGCTGAACCCCGCGACGGGGCTGCGCCAGGGCACCGGCATGACCGCCATCGCCGGACGCGGCGGCGGTGCGATCGAGGCGCCCTTCATCGTCAAGCACGGCCAGTACTACTACCAGTACGTGTCGTTCGACCTGTGCTGCCGCGGTGCGTCGAGCACGTACCGGGTGATGGTGGGCCGTTCCACGAGCGTCACCGGTCCCTACACCGACCGCGCCGGGGTGGCGATGACTTCGGGCGGTGGCACGGAGATCCTGGCCGGGCACGGCAGTGTCCACGGCCCGGGCCACGAAGCCGTGCTCGCCGACACCGACGGCGATCTGCTCTTCTACCACTACTACGCCGACAACGGCGCGTCGCTGCTGGGTGTCAACCGCTTGACCTACGACTCGGCCGGCTGGCCGCACGTCGCCTGAAGCACCTCCGGGCGCGTTCACCAGATTCGATGGGGGAAAGCGCTTCTCAAAGCTGCCCAAATGGAGACGGGAAATGCCAAAGAAAACGTTACGTCGAGCGATCTTCGCGGTTCTGCTTCCCCTTGCGGCGGCGCTGACGCCGGTCGCCGGCGCCGACGCGGCCGTGCCGCAAGCCGCCGCGGGAGCCACGATCCAGAACGACGTGTTCTGGAAGGACACCTCGGGGAACCCGGTCTACTCCCAGGGTGGCGGGGTGCTGAAGGTCGGCGGTACCTACTACTGGTACGGCGTCAGGTACGGCGGCGCGGTCAGCTACTACAGCAACCCGGCCGCCGGGAAGAACAGCAACACTTCGTTCAGTGCGATCACGATCTACTCGTCCACGGATCTGGCGAACTGGAAGTTGGAGGGCAACGCACTGACCGCCGCGGATCTCGGGGGAGCGGGCTGGGTCGGGCGGGTCGGCGTCGCGCGCAACGCCGCCACGGGCAAGTTCGTGCTGATTTCCCAGCTCGACGGCGGGCTGGTGTTCGCCACGAGCAGCACCCCGAACGGCCACTTCACCCGGGCGGGCACCCAGTCGAGCATCGGCGGTGTCTCCACCGGCATGTCGGGGGACCAGTCGGTCTTCACCGACGACGACGGCAAGGCGTACCTGGTCTACAGCAACAAGAGCGGCCGGTCGCACCTGTACGTCTCGCCGTTGCGCACCTCGGACTTCCTGCACGTCGAAACGGCCACGAACGTCTTCAACAGTTCTTCGGGCGGTCGTGAAGGCAACATCATGTTCAAGCAGAACGGGACCTACTACTTCTGTTCGTCCGATCTGCACGGCTGGAACGCGTCCCACACGTACTGCATCACCGCGAAGAACATCATGGGCCCGTACTCCGCGGAGTTCGTGCTGCAGGGGACCGACGCCGACTTCTCGCACGTCACCCAGACCGGCCTGGCGTTCACGGTGACCGGTTCCGCGGGCTCGTTCGTCATGTTCGGCGGCGACCGCTGGAGCGACTTCGCCGGCAACGGGATCGGCTACAACGACTGGGTGCCGGTCACGTTCAGCGGGACGACGCCGGTGTTCCGTTCACTGAGCCAGTGGACGGTCGACGCCGCCGCGGGGACGTGGTCGGTGGGCGGCGGCAACAACTACGTGCTGAACCCGGGGGCCGAGGCCGACCGGGTCGCGCAGAGCGCGCTCGCCGGCTGGACCACCACCGGCGGCACCGTCAACAGCAACTCCCTCGGCGGCCACACCGGGCGCTGGGCGATCACGCAGAGTTCGTCGTCCGCCTACACCGCGAGCAGGTACCAGAACATCTTGCTGCCGAACGGCACGTACACGCTGTCGGCCTGGGTGAAGAGCAGCGGCGGCCAGAAGAAGGCGACCGTCTTCGCCAAGAACTTCGGCGGGAGCGAGGTGAATTCCTCGATCAACCGGTCGATCGGCAGCTGGACGAAGGTCACCGTCTCCGGCATCACGGTGACGAACGGGTCGATCCAGGTGGGCGTGTTCTCCGACGCGAACGCGGGGAACTGGGTGAACGTCGACGACTTCAGCCTGACACAGGGCGGCTGATTCTCCAGGCGGAAGACTGAGGCGAGCTCGGCGACGGTTCGGCTTCTTGCTTTGATAGATGAATGAAGTAAGATGAGCCGAACCGTCGATCCTGCCGAACGAGGAGGTCAGGTGCCCGCAAGCCGTCTGCCCACCGCCGAGGTGGTGCCGGCCTGGTTGGCCGCCGAGCCGGATCGGCTGCTGGCGTTCGCCCGCGCTTCCCGGCACCCCGAAGGCGGCTTCGCCTGGCTGGACGAGCAAGGCCGGCCGGTCCCCGAGCGACCGGTCGAAACCTGGATCACGTGCCGCATGACGCACGTCTTCGCCCTCGCCGTCGCCGAAGGGCGAACCGGGCACACCGAGCTCGCGGAGCACGGTATCGCCGCGCTGAACGGCCTGTTGCACGACGGCGAGCACGGTGGCTGGTTCGCGTCGGCCACCGCGACCGGCCCGGCCGGCACCGAGAAACGCGCTTACGAGCACGCCTTCGTCATCCTCGCCGCAGCGAGCGCGGCTTCCGCCGGGATCGACGGCGCCCGCGGCCTGCTCGACGAAGCACTGACCGTGTTCGACCAGCGCTTCTGGGAGCCGGAGGCGGGGCTGGCGGCCGACGTCTGGGACCGGGCGTGGACGCGGCTCGAGCCCTACCGCGGGGCCAACGCCAACATGCACGCCGTGGAAGCCCTGCTCGCGGCCGCGGAGGTCACCGGCGACCCGCGGTTGCTCGACCGCGCCATCCGCATCGTCGGCCGCCTCGTCGGCCAGGTCGCCCGCGGGCACGGCTGGCGGCTGCCCGAACACTTCACGGCGGAGTGGGCCGAGGTGCCCGGGTACAACCGCGATCACCCGGACCACCCGTTCCGGCCCTACGGCGTCACCATCGGGCACCTCTTCGAATGGGCCCGGCTGGCGGTGCACGTGCGGACCGCGCTGGGTACCGGCGCACCGGACTGGCTGCTCGAGAGTGCCCGTGCCCTGTTCGGCACCGCGGTCCGGGACGGCTGGTCGGCCGATGGCGCGGACGGCTTCGTCTACACCACGGACTTCGCGGGGACGCCGGTGGTGCGCAGCCGCCTGCACTGGGTCGCGGCCGAGGCGATGGCCGCGGCGTGGGTGCTGCACCAGGCGACCGGGGACGCGCAGTACCTGTCCTGGTTCCGGCGGTGGTGCGACTACGCGGACAAGTACCTCGTGGACCGGGAAAACGGGTCGTGGCACCACGAACTCGACCACGGCAACGCCCCGGCGGCCACCGTGTGGGCGGGCAAACCCGACGTCTACCACGCCTACCAGGCCGCGCTGATCACCCTGCTGCCCGCGTGCGCGTCGTTCGCCGGTGGCCTGGTCACCGGCCGTGGCCGCGCTTGAACGGGTCAGGAGGCAGGCAGCAGCGGGGGTTCGGACGGCTGGAGGTTCTCCGGCAGCCGCAGGCCGCTGTGCAGGGGCACGAGCTCGGACTGCAGCACCATCGCGGCGGCGCCGATCGCCGGCGCCGTCGCCGCCGCCCGGGACAGCCGCATTTCGACGGTGTGGTTGGCGCGGGCGAAGAACGTCCTGTCCAGTTCCCGTTCGACTGCCGGCAGGTAGCTCGGCCCGGCGATGGCGAAGCTGGATCCGGTGAGGACCACGGCTTCGAGGTCCATGATGTTCGCGAGGTTCCGCACGGCGACGGCGACGTAGCGGGCCGAGCGTTCGAGCAGGGCGACCGCGCCCTCGTCGCCGCGGCGCGCGGCCCGGCTGACCGCGGCGAAGTCCGGGATCACCGAGTGATCCTGGGTGGGGTCGCGCCGGGACAGCCCGGCGGCGCGGGCGAGCCGCCGGTCGGCGCGCGCCGAGGCCACGACCGCGGCCGGCCCGGCGAGGACTTCGAGGCACCCGCGCGCTCCGCACCAGCACTCGGGACCGTCCAGGTCGAGGCAGATGTGGCCCACTTCGCCGGTGTTGCCGCTCCCGCCCCGGTAGCTGAGCCCGTTGACGATCAGCCCGGCACCGATACCGCTGCCCATGTACAGCGCGGCGAAGGTGGCCGGCATGCCGACGCCGCCGGACCAGTGTTCGCCGAGCGCCGCGGCGGTCGCGTCGTTGTCGAGCACGACCGGCAGCCCGACGGCCCGGCGCAGCTCGCCGCCGAGCGGGAAGTCCGCCCACCGCCGCATGGCCGGTGGGGTGATCGCCATTCCGTCGTTGGCGCTGAGCGGACCGGGGAAGACCAGTCCGAACCCCAGCAGGCGCTCGCGGTCGACGGCGGCGCTCGCGACGAGCGCCCAGGCCTCCTCGGTCATCCGCTTCACCACCGCTTCCGGAGCGGCGTTCCCCGCGCCGGGCCGGGAGATGCGCGCGACCACGGCTCCCGCCAGGTCGGTGACCACGTACGTGATACTGGCGTGGTCGAGGTGAATGCCCACGGCGTACCGGGCGGACGGGTTCAGCTGCAACAGGACCCGGCGCTTGCCGCCGGTGGAGGCGGCGCGGCCGGTCTCGCGGACCAGGTCGTCGTCGATGAGGCCGCGGACGACGGTGGAGATCGTGGCACCGGTCAGGCCGGTGGCGTCGATCAGGCTGACCCGGCTGATGGTGCCGGCGGCCCGGATGACGTCGAGGACCGCGGCCCGGCTGCTGGTGTGCGGGGTCGTCCTGGCGGGCACACTCATCCGACCTCCCGGCCACTTACTTAGTTCGCTGCGCGAAGGGTAGCAAAGGGCTGCCGTCCAGGTGGTCCAGGCGAGGCTGGAGCGGCGAGCTGATGCCTTCGAAAGTCTTGACTTAATTTCTTCGATGACTTAACAATGCCTCCAGTCTTGTGTCGTGCTCGGCGGAGGTCAACGCAGCCCAGCCAGGAGGACTTGATGTCGGTTCACTCAACGCGTCGCCGGGTGTGCGGCGCCCTGCTCGCCACGGTCACGGCCACGACGCTCGTCACGGGGTGCGGGTCGTCGGGCGGCGGATCCGCCGCGGACAGCACGCTGGTCTCCTACACCGGTCAGTCGGGCGACTACCAGATCAACTTCAACCCGTTCTCCTCCAGCACGATGGAGGGCCCGGGGACGATCTTCGAACCGCTGTTCTTCTACAACATCACCCAGGACGCGAAGCCCGTCCCGCTGCTGGGCACCGACTTCGCCTGGAACGCCGACGGCACCGAGCTGCTGGTCACCCTGCGGCCGAACGTCAAGTTCTCCGACGGCACGCCGTTCACCGCCAAGGACGTCGCGTTCACGCTCGACATGGTCGCGAAGAACAAGACCATCAACACCACCGGCTACGACGGCAAGGCCGTCGCCACCGACGACACCCACGTCAAGATCACCTTCGCGAAGCCGGCGTTCATGCAGGGCCCGCAGGTGCTCGGCAAGACCTTCATCGTTCCCCAGCACCTGTGGTCGAAGATCCCGGACCCGGCCAACGACGTGATCGCGCAGCCGGTCGGCACCGGCCCGTTCGTGCTCGAGGAGTTCAAGCCGCAGGCGTTCACGTTCAAGGCCAACCCCGGCTACTGGGGCGGCGAGCCCGCGGTGAAGCGGATCCGCTACCTCGCCCTGGCCGGCAACCAGTCCGGCGCGGACGCGCTTAAGAGCAAGCAGATCGACTGGCAGACCGGGCCGGTCCCAGACATCAAGGACGTCGCGAAGAACTACCCGGGCTACCAGGCCATCACCGTCCCGATGAACCAGATGAACCTCACGGCCTGTTCGAACGCCGCCCTCGGCTGCGCCGGTCCGCAGACCGACCCGGCCGTCCGGAAGGCGATCTACTACGCGATCAACCGCACCCAGCTCAACTCGCTGGCCTTCGAGGACACCGCCTCGGACATCTCGCCCGGGTTCACGCTGCTGGGCCGCGACGCCAAGTACGTGTCGCCGAAGCTGCAGGAGAAGCTCGCCCCGAAGTCGCCCGACCTGGCCCGCTCGGCCGGGCTCCTGCAGGGCGCGGGCTACGTGAAGGGCCCGGACGGCCTCTTCGCCAAGGACGGCAAGCCGCTGGAGCTGACGGTCCAGGTGCCCTCGGGCTGGACCGACTACATCACCGCCATCAACACCATGGCCCAGCAGCTGCTGCCCGCCGGGATCAAGCTGCTCGCCCAGCAGGTGTCCTACAACGAATGGGCCGACGCGCGCGTCCGCGGCCGCTTCCAGCTGCTGATCGACGCGATGAACCAGGGCCCGTCGGCGGACCCGTTCTACGACTACAACTACTACTTCTCGACCGAGACCACCGCCAAGGTCGGCGAGTCGGCCTACCCGAACTACAGCCGCTACTCCAACGCGGAAGTCGACGCGGCGCTCAACGCCGTCAAGGGCATCGACTCGACCGACGCGGCGAAGCGGCAGCCCTACTTCGACGTCGTCCAGACCCGGGTCGAGCAGGACATGCCCTACATCCCGATCCTGACCGGCGGCACGACCAGCGAGTACCACTCGGACAAGTTCACCGGCTGGCCGAGCAAGGACAACCTGTACGCCTTCCCGGCCGTGTGGAACCGGCCGGACCAGGCTCAGATCTACAAGACGCTCAAGCCCGCGGGTCAGTGACCGGCGAGCCATGAACTACTACGTCCGGAAACTGGCGTTCTACGTGGTGGCCCTGTGGGCGGCGCTGACGCTCAACTTCCTGATCCCGCGCCTGCTGCCCGGCAACCCGGTGGACGTCCTGCTCGCGAAGCTGGCCCAGCGCGGCGCGACGCCCGATCCGTCGGTGCGCCGCGCCTACGAGCTGCTGCTCGGCACCCACAGCGACGAGTCGCTGTGGGCCCAGTACGTCAGCTACCTGGGCCGGCTGGCGCACGGCGACCTCGGCGTGTCGGTCAGCGTCTTCCCCGCCAAGGTCTCCGACGTGATCGCCCAGGCGCTGCCCTGGACGGTCGTCCTGGTCGGCATCGCGACGCTGCTGTCGTTCGTGCTCGGCGTCGGGCTCGGCATGTTCGTCGGCTGGAAGCGCGGGACGTGGCTGGACGCCCTCGTGCCGGGGACCACGGTACTGGCCGCGGTGCCGTACTTCTGGCTGGCGCTGCTGCTGGCGGCCCTGCTCGCCGGCGCCCTCGGCTGGTTCCCGCTCCTCGGCGGCTACGACGTGGCCCTCGATCCCGGGTGGAACGCCGACTTCCTCGGATCCGCCATTTACCACGGCACACTGCCCGCCCTCACCATCGTCGTCTCTTCGGTCGGCGGGTGGCTGCTCGGCATGCGCAACATGATGGTGTCCACCGGGTCGGAGGACTACGTGCTCACCGCGCAGGCCAAAGGACTGCGGGATGGGCGCGTGATGCTGCGCTACGCCGCCCGGAACGCGGTCCTGCCGTCCGTTGCCGGGTTCGCGATTTCGCTCGGCTTCGTCGTGTCCGGATCGATCGTCACCGAGCAGGTGTTCGCCTACCCCGGGATCGGCTCGAAGCTGCTGCAGGCGGTGCAGAACAACGACTACGCGCTGATGCAGGGCATCTTCCTGATCATCACCGTGGCCGTGCTCGGTGCCAACCTCGTGATCGACCTGCTGTACGGGCTGATCGACGCCCGCACCCGCGCCCGGGCCTGAGAAGGGACCGCCTCGTGACGAATCTCAGCCCCGAAACCACCACCGGCGCGCCGGTGCTGACGCCCGTCCGCCGGGGCCGCATCAGCGGGCTGCGCGCGGTGCTGCCGGCGTGGTCGCCCCGCCTGGGCGTCGGCCTCGGCCTGGTCGTCGTCATCGCGCTGTTCGGCGTCTTCGGCCCGTTGTTCGTCGGCGACCCCGACGCCATCCGGGACGCGGGCCTCGCCCCGCCGGGCCACGGCCACCTCCTCGGCCTCACCCAGACCGGGCAGGACGTCTTCGCGCAGCTGGCGTACGCCACCCGCGGCTCCCTCCAGATCGGCCTGATCGTCGGGGTGCTGGCGACGGTGCTCTCCGCGTTCTTCGGCGTCATCGGCGCCTACGCGGGCGGCGCCGTCGACGAAGTGTTTTCGCTGTTCTCCAACATCATGCTGGTCATCCCCGGGCTGCCGCTGGTGATCGTCATCGCCGGGTTCGTGCCGCCCGAGTCCCGCGGCGCGTGGACGGTCGCGCTCGTCCTGGCCATCACCGGGTGGGCGGCTTCGGCCCGGGTCCTGCGCGCCCAGACGCTGTCGCTGCGCAACCGCGACTACGTCGCCGCGGCGCGCGTCGCGGGGGAGAAGCGCTGGCGGATCGTGACCGTCGAGATCCTGCCCAACCTGCTGCCGCTGCTGGCGTCGCAGTTCGTGTTCGCGGTGATCGCGGCGATCCTGTCCGAGGCCGGGCTGTCGTTCCTCGGCCTCGGTGCGTCGAACTCTTCGACGCTGGGAACGATGCTCTACTTCGCGCAGAACGGGTTCGCCCTCCAGCGGTCGGCCTGGTGGTGGTTCGTCCCGCCCGGGCTGGTCATCGCGCTGTTCGGCTGCGGGCTCTCGCTGATCAACTTCAGCATCGACGAGATCATCAACCCGAAGCTGCGGGTGGCGGGCCGGCGGCGCCGGGCCGAACGGCCGGAACCCCGTGCGGTGGCCGAGGCCGGGGACGACGTCGTGCTGAGCGTCGACCACCTCGACGTCGTCTACCGCACCGCGACCCCGGTCCACGCGGTCAAGGACGTGTCCCTCACGCTCCGGCGCGGCGAGATCCTCGGCCTGGCGGGGGAGTCGGGCTGCGGGAAGACGACCCTGGCCTACGCGATCAACCGGCTGCACCGCCCACCCGCGGAGGTCACCGCGGGCACGGTCGTCCTGCACGACCGCGACGGCTCGGACATCGACGTGCTGGCCCTGGAACGCGAGCAGTTGCGCGCGTTCCGCTGGGACCGCCTCTCGATGGTCTTCCAGGGCGCGATGAACGCGCTGAACCCGGTGACCACCGTGCGTTCGCAGCTGGCCGACGTCCTGACCACCCACCGCCCGGACATGCCGAAGGCGCAGCGGAAAGCCAAGTGCGAGGAGGTCCTGCGGCTGGTCGGCGTCGACCCCGGCCGGCTGGGCGCGTACCCGCACGAACTGTCGGGCGGGATGCGGCAGCGCGTGATGATCGCGATGGCGCTGCTGCTCGACCCGCAGGTGATGATCATGGACGAGCCCACGACCGCGCTCGACGTCGTGGTGCAGCGCGGCATCCTGAAGGAGATCCTGCGGCTGCGGGACGAGTTCGGGTTCGCCGTCATCCTCATCACCCACGACCTGCCGCTGCTGCTGGAGATCGCCGACCGGATCGCGGTGATGAAGGACGGCGAGATCGTCGAATACGCCGCGGCCGGGCAGCTGTACCACTCGCCGTCGCACCCCTACACCCGGACGCTGCTCGGGTCGTTCCCGAGCCTGACCGGGGAGCGCGGGGCGTTCCTGCGCGACCAGGCCCTCGCCGACGGAGGTGTCCGATGACCGAGCTGGTGGTCCGTGATCTGGTCAAGGACTTCCGGGTCCGCGACGGTGTGCGCCGGTCCCGGCTGCGCGCGGTCGACGACGTGTCGTTCGTGCTGACGCCCGGCCGGACCACGGCGCTGGTGGGCGAGTCCGGGTCGGGGAAGTCGACGATCGCCCGGATGGTCGCGCGGCTCGACACGCCGACGTCCGGCCGGATCGTGCTCAGCGCCGACGACGGCGCCGAGGTGCCCGGCCGGACCTACCGCGACCACGTGCAGATGGTCTTCCAGGACCCGTTCGCGTCGCTGAACCCCTTCCACACCGTCGAGCACCACCTGGCACGGCCGTTGCTGCTGCACGGGCGCGCGAAGGGCCGTGAGGACACCTGGCGGCAGGTCCTGCGCCTGCTGGAGCGGGTCAACCTGACGCCGGCGGACGAAATCGCGAGGCGGCGGCCGCACGAACTGTCCGGCGGGCAGCGCCAGCGCGTGGCGATCGCCAGGGCCCTCGCGCCGGGGGCGAAGGTCGTGATCGCGGACGAGCCGGTGTCGATGCTCGACGTCTCCATCCGCCTCGGGGTGCTCAACCTGCTGGCGCGGCTGCAGCGCGAGGACGACCTGGCCGTGCTGTACATCACGCACGACCTGGCCACGGCCCGGCACTTCGCCGACGACATCGCGGTGCTCTACCGCGGCCGGATCGTCGAACGCGGCCCGGCCTCGGAGGTGATCCTGCGGCCGAAGCACCCGTACACGCAGCTGCTGGCGGCGGCCGCGCCCGATCCGGACAAGCGGGGGACGGTGGTGGCCGAGCAGCCCGATCCGGTCGGCGGCGGACTCGGTCACGGCGTGCACAGCGGCTGCACGTTCCGCGACCGCTGCCGCTGGGCGATGGACATCTGTGCCACCACGCCGGTGGAGGAGAAGGTCGGCGCCGGGCACTTCGCGCGCTGCTGGTTCTACGGGGCGGAGGAGTGACCCCACAGGGGTTGTCTGGACCATAAAGCCGTTGACTTAGTTAAGTCACTTGAGTAACAATCCAGCGTGCGACTCGACGACCGAGCCGCGACGACGTCGCCACCCCTGCCGCGTTAGGAGCGCCGGAGATGAACCGCCAGGAACTGCACGACGGCTGGCGGATCGAGGCCGTCAGCGGTCCGGTTCCGGACCCGGTCCGGGCGCGCGCGCTGCCCGCCACCGTGCCGGGCTCCGCCCACCTGGACCTGCTGGCCGCCGGCCTGATCGATGATCCGTACCGCGACACCGCCGAGGCCGGCGTGGCGTGGATGCACCGGGCCGGCTGGCGCTACACGCTCGAGTTCGAGTCATCGGCGCCGGCTCCGGCCGAACGCACCGATCTCGTCTTCGACGGCCTCGACACCGTGGCGACCGTGACCCTCAACGGCCGGCCGCTCGGGCGGGCCGCCAACATGCACCGCACGTACCGCTTCGACGTCCGCGAGGCACTGCGGGACGGCACGAACACCCTGATCGTCGAGATCGCGAGCGCGCTGACCCACGCCGAGGCGGTCGAGGCGGACCTGGGCTGGCGCGACCACGCCTACGCCAGCCCGTTCAACATGATCCGCAAGATGGCCTGTTCGTTCGGCTGGGACTGGGGGCCGGACCTGCAGACGGCGGGCATCTGGAAGCCGGTCCGGCTCGAGCGGTGGACCACCGCCCGGCTCGCGACCGTGCGGCCGCTGGTGACGGTCGACGGGGACGGCACCGGCCGCGTCACGGTCCACGCGGACGTCGAGCACGCCACCGCCGGCGAGCGGCTCGAGCTGGTCGTGTCGATCCCGGCCGCGAACCGGACCGCGCGCGCCGTCGTCGAACCGGGTGCCCCCGCGGGGAAGGTGACGCTCACGGTGCCGGACGTCCGGCTGTGGTGGCCCGCGGGGTACGGCGACCACCCGCTGTACGACCTCGAAGCCGACCTCGTCGAGGCGGGGACCGCGATCGACTCCTACCGGCGCCGCATCGGGTTCCGGACCATCACCGTCGACACCGCACCGGACGAGATCGGCACCCCGTTCACCTTCGTGGTCAACGGCACGCCGGTGTTCGCCAAGGGCGCCAACTGGATCCCCGACGACCACTTCCTCACCCGGATCACCCGCGACCGGCTCGCCCGCCGGGTCGACCAGGCCCTCGGGGCGAACCTCAACCTGCTGCGCGTCTGGGGCGGCGGGATCTACGAGACCGAAGACTTCTACGACGTCTGTGACGAACGCGGCGTCCTGGTGTGGCAGGACTTCCCCTTCGCCTGCGCCTCGTACCCCGAAGAAGAGCCACTGTGGACGGAGGTCGAGGCGGAGGCGCGGGAGAACGTCGCCCGGCTGACGCCGCACGCCTCCCTCGCCCTGTGGAACGGCAACAACGAGAACCTCTGGGGGTTCGCCGACTGGGGCTGGCCCGACCAGCTCGACGGCCGCACGTGGGGCCTGAAGTACTACACCGAGCTGCTGCCCGCCATCGTCGCCGAGCTCGACCCGACCCGCCACTACGCACCCGGGAGCCCGTACAGCCCGGGCGAAGTCCACCCCAACGACCCCGACCACGGCACCCGGCACGAGTGGGAGGTGTGGAACCGGATCGACTACACCCACTACCGCGACCACATCCCGCGGTTCTGCTCGGAGTTCGGCTTCCAGGGCCCGCCCACGTGGGCGACCCTGACCCGGTGGATCCACGACGACCCGCTCACGCCGACCTCGCCGGCGTTCCTGCGGCACCAGAAAGCCGAAGACGGCAACGGCAAGCTCGACCGCGGTCTCGCGGCCCACCTGCCGCGCCCGGAGGCGTTCCCCGACTGGCACTGGGCGACCCAGCTCAACCAGGCCCGCGCGGTCGCCTTCGGGATCGAACACTTCCGGTCGTGGTGGCCGCGCACCGCCGGGGCGGTCGTCTGGCAGCTCAACGACTGCTGGCCGGTCACCTCCTGGGCCGCGATCGACTCCGACGAACGGCTCAAGCCGTTGTGGTACGCCCTCAAGCACGCGTTCGCCCCCCGGCTGCTGACGGTCCAGCCGCGCGACGGCGAAGACGTCGTCATCGCGGTCAACGACACGGCCACGCCCTGGTCGGGTGATCTCGAGCTGGAAACGCGGACGGTCGCCGGACAGGTCACCGGGCGTCGTACACTGCGGTTCACCGTGCCGGCCCGTTCGACAGCCGAGCTGGCACCGGCCGGGACCGAAGCGGAGGTGCTCGTGGCGACGACCGAGGAGACCCGGCTCGTGCACGTCTTCGGTGAAGACCTCGAGCACGACTACGAACCCGGGGCCCTGACCGTGGCGGCCGCGGCCGTGGCGGGCGGGTACCGCGTCGACGTCACCGCGTCCGCGCTGGCCCGCGACGTCGCGCTGCTGGCCGACCGCGTCGCGCCCGACGCCGTCGTCGACGACATGCTGGTCACCCTGCTGCCCGGCGAAACGCGGTCGTTCCTGGTGCGCTCCGCGGCCACAGTGGACCCGGCCGCGTTCGCCGACCCGCTGGTGCTGCGCTCGGCGAACGCGCTCGGCACTCCGGTGAGGTCCTAGGTGAGCCCCCACCCGTCCGGCGCGATCGGCCTGGTGCTGGCCCGCCCACCCCGGCTGCTCGGCACCGAGCCGTTCTTCATGGAGTTCATCGCGGGCATCGAACAGCAGCTCGCGGAGTGGGATCTGTCGCTGCTGCTGCACGTGGTGTCCACTCAGGACGCGGAGCTGGCGGCGTACCGGCGGTGGGCCGCGCAGCGGATGGTGGAGGCGACCGTCGTGGTCAACCTCGTCCACGACGACCCCCGGCCGGCTCTGCTGCGGTCACTCCACCTGCCGGCGGTCCTGGTCGGCGAACCGGAGGACGGCCACGGCTTCCCGGCCGTGCGCACCGACAACGCCGGGCCGGTCCGGGAAGCCCTGCAGGTCCTGCTCGACCTCGGGCACCGGCGCATCGCCCGGGTGACCGGGCCCGAGCAGCTGCTGCACACCCGGGCCCGCACCGAAGCGCTCGTCGCCGGCTGCCGTGCGGCGGGCATCGAGCCGCTCATCGCCGAGGGCGACTATTCGGAGGAGTCCGGGGCGAAACGCACCACCGAGCTGCTTTCCGGCGGTGCGCCACCGACCGCCGTCCTCTACGACAACGACGTGATGGCACTGGCGGGGCTCGCCGCCGCCAAGGAGCTCGGGGTCCGGGTTCCGGAGCAGCTCAGCATCATCGCCTGGGACGACTCGACCCTGTGCCGGCTGGCCACGCCGTCGCTGACCACGATGAGCATCGACGTGCACCAGTACGGCGTCTCGGTGGCCGAATCGGTGCTGGAGCTGGTCGACGGCGGCCCGGTCACCGAACGCTGGTCGCCGACCGCGAAGTGCGTGCTGCGCGCCAGCACCGCTCCGCTGGGCTGAACCCTTCCGGCGGTGTCCTGAACAAGGCATTCAGGACGCAGGCCGGCATTGCCTGCCGACAACTCCGAATTCCGTGCTGCGCGATTGTTCGCGTCGCGAGCTAAACGTCTTAAGTTTCCTGCGCGAACTTATTCCCGCGGGGTTTCCCGGTGCCGGGGTGGTTGTTAGAGTTTCCTACTGGAAGCGCTCTCAGACGCTGTCATCCCCTCATGCCGGGCCCGCTTCGAGGCGGGCCGGCCTTCATCGCGGTCAAAGGAGATGCGATGTCGTTCCCTCGAAGTTCGCCGCAGGCACGAAGCCGGCCCGGCCGCCGGGGGAGGAGAGCCGCCCGGGCACTGGCGGCGTCGGCTCTCGTCGTCCCCCTGCTCGTCACCGGCGGAACCGCCTCGGCGGCCCAGACCGGATCTCTCGTCAGCGCGGCTTCCGCCCGCTGCCTCGATGTGGCCGGCAACGTGCAGACCGCCGGCACCGGGATCCAGATCTGGGACTGCAACGGCCAGGCCAACCAGCAGTGGACCCTCACGGACGCGGGCGAACTGCGGGTGTTCGGCGGTGCGAGGTGCCTGGACGCCGTCGGCAGCCAGACCGCCGCCGGCACGAAGCTGCAGATCCAGACCTGCACCGGTGCGGCGAACCAGAAGTTCACCCTGCGTTCCGACGGCAGCATCTTCGGTGCCCAGTCGGGATTGTGCGCCGACGTGACGTCGGCGGCGACGGCGAACGGCACGGCGGTGGCGCTCTGGACCTGCCACGGCCAGTCCAACCAGCGGTGGAGTCTCAACGGCGGCGGATCGACCCCGCCCGGCGGCACCTGCGCGGCCAATCCCGTCAACCCGCGCGCGACGGCCCAGGCGAAGAAGCTGCTCTGCTACTTCTACAGCCAGTACGGCAACCACATCATCTCGGGACAGGAGGAGTCCACCTGGGTGGCCGGCTCCGAATACGAGATGAACTACATCCACGACCACACGGGCAAGTACCCGGCGATCCGCGGGATGGACATCGAACAGGACGGCGTCGGCAGCCGCGGTGTGTCCTGGTGGAACGCCGGTGGCATCCCGATGGTCGGCTACCACATGGGCGCGCCGACGAAGCCGGACACCTACGAAGGCAGCCAGATGGCCGTGTCGATCAACGCGGTGCTCACGCCGGGAACGGCCGAGTACGCCTCGTTCGTCCAGCGGCTGGACCACGCCGCGGCCCAGCTGCAGATCATGGAGAACGCCGCGGTTCCCGTGCTGTGGCGCCCGTTCCACGAAGCCGGGGGAACCTGGTTCTGGTGGAGCAAGGAGGGTGGCTCCCAGTACAAGCGGCTGTGGCAGTTCGAGTACAACTACCTGACGAACACCAAGGGGCTCGACAACCTGATCTGGCTGCTGCCGTACAACGGTCAGCCCGACTCGTCGTTCTACCCCGGAAAGTCCACCGTGGACATCGCAGGCTCGGACACCTACGCCGGTGACTACGGACCGCAGACCGGGCTGTTCAACGCCACCAGGAACATCGTCGGCAGCACGATTCCGATCGCCCTGCACGAGAACGGCCCGATTCCCGACCCGGACCAGCTCCAGTCGTCGAACACGCGGTGGGTCATGTTCAACACCTGGCACACCGACTGGCTGACCAACACCTCGCACAACTCGATCAGTCAGCTGCAAAAGACGTACACCAGCTCGTACGTCGTGACCAGGGACGAAGTACCCAGCCTGAAGTGAACCGATTCCCGCGAACCCGGCAGCCACCCCGGACGGATTCCGTCCGGGTTGGCTGCCGGCGAATTCGCCACGATTTGTGACTGCGTGGCCTACGATTCGAGCGGTTTTTCGGAGGTGCGATGAAGCATCCGACCATGAGGGAAATCGCCGCGCGCGCCGGCGTGTCCCAGGGGGCCGTCTCCTACGCGCTCAACGGCCGCCGCGGCGTCTCCGAGGCGACGCGCAACCGGGTCGTCGAGATCGCCCGGCAGCTCGGCTGGACGCCGGGCGGCGGCACCCACCGCCACGTCCGCCGGTCCGGGGCGCTGGGAATGGTGGTCAACCGGCCGGCGGCCGCGCTCACCGGCGGGCCGTTCTTCGGCGCGCTGATGTCCGGGATCCAGCGGGAGCTGGTGACGGGCTCGGCGTCACTGCTGATCCAGGCCGCCCCGGGTCACTCCGCCGAACTGGAGATCTACCGGCGCTGGCACGGCGAGCAGACCGTGGGCGGCGTCCTCCTGCTCGACCTCCGGATCGGTGACACGCGGCCGGACGAACTCGCCGCGATCGGCTTGCCCGCCGTCGCGCTCGGCGGTCCGCTGGGCCGGTCCGATGTGCCTTCGGTGTGGATGGACGACCGGCAGGCGATGCGGGGCGTGCTCGAATACCTGGCCGCCCTCGGGCACCGGTCCGTGGTCCGCGTCGCCGGTCCCGAATCGTTCTTGCAGACGCGGAGCCGGACCGAAGCGTTCGCCGCCGCGGCGGGCCGGCTGGGCCTGGCGGACGCGCGCACGGTCTACGCCGACTACACCGATGACGGCGGCGCGGACACGACTCGCCGCATCCTGAAGTCGAAGCGGCCCCCGACCGCGTTGGTGTTCGACAACGAAGTCATGGCCGTGGGAGGCCTGGCGGCCGCGCAGGGACTGGGTTTCGGGGTGCCGGCGGACCTGTCCGTCGTCGCGTGGGACGACTCGGCGCTCTGCCGGCTCGTCCGCCCGGCGTTGTCCGCGGTGCACCGGCCGATCGCCGAGCTCGGTGCGCTGGCGGCGGCCGTGCTCCGGAGGGTGATCGACGGCGGGACCGCAGCCGACACGGCCACCTCGGCTCCGGTGTTCGCGGTCCGGGGGAGCACCGGCCCGGTGCCCCGGCGGTGACCCCCAACACGCGGACCGGGACAGGCCCGGTCCGCGTGCGGTCCTTCAGCGCCGGAACCAGCGCTGGTTCGCTTGGCCGTTGCAGGTCCAGAGCGCCACCGCGGTTCCGTTGGCCGTCTGCTGACCGCCGGCGTCGAGGCAGAGGCCGGACTGCCGTCCGGTGATCGAGCCGTCGGCGTTGAGCGTCCACTGCTGGTTGGCCTGGCCGGTGCAGTCCCAGATGTCGACCGCGGTGCCCGGTGCCGTGCCTTGGTTCGCGACGTCGAGGCAGCGGCCGCTCCCGCCCCGGATTTCGCCGGCCGAGCCGAACGTCCACGCCTGGTTCGATTGGCCGTTGCAGTCCCAGAGCTGGAGCTTGGTCCCGTTGGCCGTGCCGGCGCCGACGACGTCGAGACACCGGCCGGACTGGACACCCACCACGGTGGAGCCGGCCGGCGTGCTGCCGCCGAGGGCCGCGGTCAGCGCCGGGTACCACCGGGCTTCCATCTTCTGGATCCCGGTCGTGCTGTTCGGGTGGACGCCGTCGACGGTGTCGGCGGCGGTGTTGAACCCGGTCCACTGGTCGACGACCGTGATGGGGGACGCGGCCGTCGAATGGGCCTGAGCCCAGCCGGGGATGGCGTTGTCGAGGGCGACGACGCGCTGGCCGCACGCGGAACAGTTCGCCGGGTTCATCGGCAGGATCTTCGCCACGATCACCTTCATCGCCGGGTTGCTCGCCCGCATCTGGCCGAGCAGGCGGGTGTAGGCGTCGAGGATCGTCGTGGTGCCGATGTTGCTCCAGACGTCGTTGGTGCCCAGGTGCATGAGCACGATGTCCGGCCGGGTCGCGCCGAGCCACCCGGGCAGCTGGTTGTTGTTCGCGATGCCGGTGGCCAGGTAGCCGCCGTGGCCTTCGTTTTCCCCGTCGTAGGAGAACCCGCAGCCGGGGGCCGGCAGCGTGCCGACGAAGTCGGTGTTCGTGTACCCGGTGGTCTGCAGGTGCCGCCAGAGCAGCGCGCGCCAGCAGCCGGGCGAGCCGGTGATCGAGTCGCCGAGCGCCATGATGCGCGTGGGGGTGGCGGCGGACGCGGTCGTGGGAACGGTGAGAACGGCGATCAGCGCGGTGAGCACGAGTGCGCAGTAGCCGAGGAATCTGTGCACGATACCTCCTGAGGGCGATCGGCCATCCACTGTGGACGGTCGACTTGGAAGCGCTCTCAGGCGACGAAGACGTTAGCGGGGCCGGATCGCGTTGTAAAGCCTCAGCGGGCGCTGGCGGTCCGGCCGGTGAGCGCGGCGCGGATGGCCAGTGCCGCCCCGGAACGCGCCCATTCGCCGAAGTCGAAGCTTTGCACGTCGAGGTCGAGCTGCGCCGGATCCGGTTCGTAGGACTTCCCGATGCCTTCCCGCACCCGGTCGGCCGCCACCTCGTAGAGCGGCAGCCCGTCACCGGTCAGCAGGACCTTCTGCGGGTCGACGAGGTTGGCGACCGTGCCGATGATGATGCCGAGGGCGAAACCCGCGTCGCCGAACACCCGGCGCGCCGCGGGGTCACCCGCCCGTGCCCGCGCGACGGCGTCGGCGTAATCCGCGGCACCGAGTGCCCGCACGATCGCTGCGTTCAGCAGGTAGCTGGCGGCGCAGCCGCGGTGCCCGAGGTCGCACACCGGCCCGGACTGGTCGACGACGAGGTGAGCGGCCCGTCCCACGGTGCCGTGCGCGCCCTCGACGAGTTCGCCGTTGAGCACCAGGCCGCAGCCGATGCCGACGCCGATCGTGACGAGGACCAGCGACCGCAGCCCGGCACCGGCGCCGAACCAGTGCTCGGCCGCGGTCAGTGCCTGGACGTCGTTGTCCACGGCGGTGGGCAGGCCGGTCGCCTCGGCGACGAGGCCGGCGAGCGGAACGCCGGACCAGTCCAGGTACGCGGACCCGTGCACCGACCCCGACCGCACCGTGCCGGCCAGTGTCACGCCCGCGGCGGTCAGGTCCGGGAACGCGGCCCCCAAGGCAGCGGCGACTTCGGTGATCTGGCCGACGACCTCGGTGACGTCCGCCGACCGCAGGGGCGTGGCCACCGACGCCACGACCTCGGCGGTGAGGTCGGTGACCACGGCGTAGAGGTGGTCACCGGTGAGTTTCACGCCGAAGAAGTGCCGGGCGGCGCCGTTGACGTGCAGCAGCTCCGAAGGGCGCCCGGTCGTCGAACGCAGCTCCGTCCCGCCTTCGACCAGGAGGCCGTCGTCGAAGAGCTGACGGGTGATCCTGCTGAGCGTCGGCCGCGACACCTGCAGCCGCGCGGCGATCTCGGCGCGCGGGATGGGGCCGTGGATGAGCACCTCGAGGAGCACCTGACGGGCGGCCTCGGGCAGCTGCGGCCAGGGCGCTGCCGCCCGTGCCCGGCCTTCGCGGGTTCCGGAACTCACCGGCCGAGCGTACCTCGCACAAGGGCGCAGTTATGTCGCTCTTGAAACAAAGTCGGGCCGGAACGAGCCGCCAACCAGCTCCTTGACACCCGTTAGTGTTGTGATGAAACTAACTGGGTGCTGACGATGACGTTCACCGCGGGCGACGAGCCGGCGAGCCCGGGCGTGGTTCACCTCGCCGCCGCCGGCACCAGCCTGGTGCTCGACGCGACCGGCGAACGTCTGCCCCGCGTCGTGTACTGGGGCGCGGATCTCGGCCGGCCCACCGAAGCCGAACTGGGCGAGCTGGTGCGTGCGGCCCGGCCGCCGGTCGTCTCCAACAGCATCGACGACCCGCTCCCCGTCGGCGTGCTGGCCGAGGCCGCCACCGGCTGGGCGGGAACCCCCGGTATCGCCGGCAGCCGGGCCGGGCGCGCGTTCACCCCGCTGTTCACGAAGACCGCGGTGGACCTGACGGCGGACGGCACCCTGATCACCGCCGCGCAGGACACCGCCGCCGGACTGGCGCTCGAGCTGCGCGTGGCGCTCTCGCCGTCGGGCGTGGTGCGGCTGGGCGCGACGGTGACGAACATCGGCGACGACGACTACGTCCTCGACTCGCTGACCCTCAACCTGCCGGTCCCGACGACCGCGCTCGAACTGCTCGACTTCACCGGCCGGCACCTGCGCGAGCGCGCCCCGCAACGGCACCCGTTCATGCTGGGCTCCTACGTGCGCAGCGGACGCCGCGGCCGGACCGGCCTCGACGCGACCCTGCTGCTGCTCGCCGGCGAGCCGGGCTTCGGCTTCCGCCGGGGCGAGGTGTGGGGCGTGCACACCGCTTGGAGCGGCAACCACACCACCTACGCCGAGCGTGACGCCGCGGGCGCCGCGATCCTCGCCGGCGGCGAGATCCTGCTTCCCGGCGAGATGATCCTCTCCCCGGGGGAGTCGTACGCCTCTCCGACGCTACTGGGTTCCCACGGCGACGGCATGGACGCGCTGTCCGCGCGGTTCCACGCGGACCTGCGGAGCCGGCCCGAGCACCCCGGTTCACCGCGGCCCATCGCGCTGAACACCTGGGAAGCGGTGTACTTCGACCACGATCCGGCGAAACTGCGTGAGCTCGCCGGGCTCGCCGCGCGGGTCGGCGCGGAACGGTTCACCCTCGACGACGGCTGGTTCCGCGGCCGCCGGGCCGACGACGCCGGACTGGGCGACTGGTTCGTCGACGAACAGGTGTGGCCGGACGGCCTGCGCCCGATCGCCGACCACGTCCGCTCGCTCGGCATGCAGTTCGGGCTCTGGGTCGAACCCGAGATGGTCAACCCGGACTCAGACCTCGCGCGGGCCCACCCGGGGTGGCTCCTCCGGCCGGACGGGCGGCTCCCGCCCGAGGCGCGGCGCCAGCAGGTGCTCGACATCTCCCGCCCGGATGCCTACGCCTACGTGCTGGAGCGCCTCGACGCGCTGGTCACCGAGTACGGCGTCGGCTACCTCAAGTGGGACCACAACCGCGACCTCGTCGACGCGGGACACACCGCGAGCGGCACGGCCGGGGTCCACGACCAGACCCGCGCCCTCTACCGGCTGCTGGACGAGCTCCGCGCCAAGCACCCGGGCCTGGAAATCGAGTCCTGTTCGTCGGGCGGTGGCCGCGCCGACCTCGAAATCCTCGCCCGTACCGAGCGGATCTGGGCCAGCGACTGCCTGGACGCGCTGGAGCGGCAGCACATCCAGCGCTGGACCGGTCTGCTGCTGCCCCCGGAAATGCTGGGTTCGCACGTCGGCGCGCCGACGGCGCACACCACCGGCCGCACGCACACGCTCGACTTCCGCGCCGGCACCGCGTTCTTCGGGCACTTCGGCATGGAATGGGACCTGACGTCGGCGAGCGAAACCGAACTCGCCGAACTCACCGCCTGGATCGCTCTGCACAAGCGGTTCCGGCCGCTGCTGCACAGCGGCACCGTCGTCCGCGGCGACCACCCCGACCCGGCGCACTGGCTGCACGGCGTCGTCGCCCAGGACCGGACCGAAGCGATCTTCGCGTTCGTCGCCCTGCAGACCGGCGCCTGGGCACCGCCCGGACGCGTCCGGCTGCCCGGGCTGGCCGCCGGGACTCGGTACACCGTGCAGTTCCTCTCCGCCGTCGAGCGGGTGCGGCGGCACGGGCTGCCCGTGTTCCCGGACTGGTCGGACCGGCCGGTGACGTTGTCCGGCGCCACGCTGGCCGCGGCCGGGCTCCAGGCACCGGCACTGCGGCCGGAACAGCTGCAGCTGATCCACGTGATCGCCGAGCGCTGAGGAGGTGGCGGTGAAGTTCCTGCCGGCCAGGGAAACGCGCGCGGCCTGGCTGTTCGTCGCGCCCGCCGCGGCCGGCCTGCTCGCCTTCACCCTCGTTCCCGCGGTGCGCGGGCTCTTCTACAGTTTCACCGACTTCAGCGTCTTCCGGCCCGGGAAGTTCGTCGGCGCCGGCAACTACCGGCAGCTGGCCGCGGACCCGGTCTTCTGGAACGCCCTGTGGGTCACCCTCGAGTACGTCGTGCTCAACATCGGCGTGCAGACCGTCCTCGCGCTGGGGGTCGCGGTGCTCATGCACCGGCTGACGCGGTCCATGGTGATCCGCGGCCTGATCCTCACGCCGTACCTGGTGGCGAACGTGATCGTCGCGCTCGTCTGGTTCTGGATCCTGGACTACCAGCTCGGCATCGGGAACCAGGTGCTCGACTGGCTCGGCCTGCCGCGGATGGCGTTCTTCGGCGACCAGGCGCTGGCCATCCCGACGATCGCCCTGGTCAACGTCTGGCGGCACCTGGGCTACACCGCACTGCTCATCTTCGCCGGACTGCAGACGATCCCCAAGACCGTGTACGAGGCCGCGGCGATCGACGGGGCGACCGAGGCGAAGATGTTCTGGCGGGTCACGCTCCCGCTGCTGCGCCCGGTGCTGGCCCTGGTCCTCGTCGTCAGCGTGGTCGGCTCGTTCCAGACGTTCGACACCGTCGCCGTCACCACCCAGGGCGGTCCGGTCAATTCGACGCGCGTCATCTACTACTACATCTACGAACTCGCCTTCGGCCGGTTCAAGTTCGGCTACGCCTCGGCGGTGTCGGTCGTGCTGTTCGCCGTGCTCGCCGCGGTGAGTCTCCTGCAGCTGCGGCTCACCCGGGCCGGCCAGTCGGACCTGGCGTGAGGAGCGAGCCGCGGGGGATCGGCCGGACGATCGCGTGGATCATCCTCGGTCTGGTCCTGCTGGTGACGTTGTTCCCCTTCTACTGGATGCTGCGGACGTCGTTCTCCAGCAACGGCGCCCTCGCGGCCGGCAGCGGCGACCTGCTCCCGGCCGGGTTCAGCCTGGGTGGCTGGAAACGCGTGTTCGGGCTGGCGACGCCGGCCGAAGCCCGAGCCGACGGCGGCTCGGGTGCTTCGCTGCACTTCTGGCTCTACCTCCGCAACTCCGTGATCGTCGCGACCTCCACCACGGTGTGCCAGACGTTCTTCAGCGCCATGGCGGCCTACGCGTTCGCCCGGTTGCGGTGGCCGGGGCGCAATGCGGTGTTCTTCCTCTTCCTCTCGGCGATGATGGTGCCGCCGATCTTCACCATCCTGCCGAACTTCGTCCTCATGCGGGACCTCGGACTGCTGAACACCTTCCTCGGCATCGTCCTGCCCGGCCTGCTGATGGCACCGTTCGCGGTGTTCTTCCTGCGCCAGTTCTTCCTCGCGATCCCGCGGGAACTCGAAGAAGCCGCCATCCTCGACGGCGCGGGCCGCCCCCGCATCTTCTTCCGGCTCATCCTGCCGATGAGCTCCGCCCCACTGTCCACATTGGCCATCCTCACCTACGTCACGTCCTGGAACGACTACTTCTGGCCGCTGCTGGTCGGCAAGGCCGACGACGTGCGCGTGCTCACGGTCGCGCTCGGCGTGTTCCGGTCCCAGACGCCACAGGGAAATCCGGACTGGGCCGGCCTCATGGCGGCGACCCTGGTCTCCGCCCTCCCCATCCTCGTGCTCTTCGCGCTGCTCGGCAGGCGCGTCATCAACTCGATCGGCTCGACCGGGCTGAAGTAGCCCGGCGGAAAGGAATCCCGATGAAGTGGCAACGAAGCCGGTTCGTCACCGCCGCGGCGGCGAGCGTCCTCGCCCTGGCCGGTTGCTCGAGCACGGCAGGCAGCTCCGGAGACGTCACCCTGAACTACTGGCTCTGGGACTCGGCGCAGCAGCCCGGGTACCAGAAGTGCGCGGATGCCTTCACGAGCGCGAACCCGGGGATCGGGGTCAAGATCACCCAGTACGGGTGGGACGACTACTGGACCACTCTCACCGCCGGCCTGGTGTCCGGTGAAGGCCCCGACGTGTTCGTCTCCCACCTCAACCACTATCCCGAGCTGGCCGGCCAGAACCAGATCCTGCCGATCGACGACGTCGTCGAGTCGAAGCAGGCCGACCTCTCGAGCTACCGCAAGGGCCTGGCCGACCTGTGGGTCGGCCAGGACGGCAAGCGCTACGGCCTGCCGAAGGACTACGACACCGTCGCGGTCTTCGCGAACCAGAAGATGCTCGACGACGCCGGGGTCACGGCGCAGCAGCTGGACTCGATGGCCTGGAACCCGCGGGACGGCGGGACGTACGAGAAGACCATCGCACACCTGACGGTCGACAAGAAGGGCGTCCGCGGCGACCAGCCCGGGTTCGACAAGGCGAACGTCGCGGTGTACGGCCTGGGCTTGAACGGTTCCGGCGGCGGCTTCGGGCAGACGGAGTGGAGCCAGTACGCCTTCAGCGACGGCTGGACCCACGCCGACAAGAACCCGTGGGGCACCCGGTGGAACTACGGCGACCCGAAGTTCCTCGAGACGATCGGCTGGTTCCAGTCGTTGGCGAAGAAGGGGTACATGCCGACGCTCCAGGTGGCGGGCGGCGGCAAGGTGGGGCGCCAGCCCGACAACTACGGCGCGGGCAAGTACGCGATGGTCACCGAGGGCAGCTGGAACACGAAGACGTATTTCCAGCTGAAGGGCGTGAAGACGACGATCGCCCCGGTGCCCGCCGGCCCGAACGGCCAGCGCGCGTCGATGTTCAACGGGCTCGCCGACAACATCGCGGCCGGTACCAAGCACCCGGACGAAGCCAAGAAGCTGGTGGCGTTCCTCGGGTCCAAGGCCTGCCAGGACCTGACCGCGGCGGAGGGGATCGCCTTCCCCGCGGTGGAGTCCTCGGCGCGGATCTCGAAGGACGCGTTCGCCAAGCAGGGCATCGACACGGCGTCGTTCCAGGTACCGATCGACCACACCAGCACGCACCTGGCCCCGGTCGCCCAGCACTGGACCGAGCTGCAGGCGGTGATGAACCCGGCGATGGACGCGATCATGAGCCTCACCGCCGAACCGGACTCGCTCAAGGCGGCCAACCACCAGGTCGACGCGCTCTTCACGCAGTAGGGTCCCGGCGCTTATCGTTCAGTTGCAGTCGAAAATTTGTCCCCCGTTTCTGTGCACGTTCACACATTTCGACGAGCTGACTGTGTACTTTCGGGAAAGCGTTTTCTTTCTGTGTGACCCAACAGAAACGGACGGATCATGCCGATGGACACGAGGTCGCGGGTAGCAACGCTGGCGGTCGCGGTGGTGGCCGTGGTGAGCACGGTGGTGCAGCCGGCCGCGGCCGCCACGGGTGACGGCTCGCCGTCCGACTCGAACATCCGGTACTTCGGGCGGTGGGACACCCGGTCGGCGGGTGCGTACGTGCCCGGGTGGACGGGCGCGTACGCGGTGATCGGGTTCACCGGCACCACGGTGAAACTGCGGCAGCGCAGCAGCGTCGACCTGTACGCGAAGGTGGACGGCGGCGGCTGGGTGTCGTACAAGGGCGTCGCCGGGACGGTGAACCTGACCCCGTCCCGGCTGCCGTCGGGCACCCACACGCTGCGGGTGGCCTACCGCCAGGACGCCGGTTCCTACCACGGTGACGAGGTCTTCCAGGGCGTGGTCCTCGATTCCGGTGCGCACACCGTCGCGGTGAGCGTGCCGACGCGGATCATCGAGTTCGTCGGCGACTCGATCACGGCGGGCTACAAGTCGTCCAAGGAGGCGCTGACCGCCTACGGCTGGCTGACCGGGGAGAAGCTGGGCGCCGCGCACACCGAGATCGCCCGCCCCAGTGTCTGCCTGTACCCGTCGTCCGACGGGTGCATCGGCATGCGGGACCGGTACTTCAAGACGGGGTTGGACACCAGCACGCCGGACTGGGACTTTTCCCGCTACCAGGTCAGTGACGTGGTGATCAACCTCGGCACCAACGACAAGGGCCACAACGTGTCCGGCGCCCAGTTCCAGACCGCGTACGTGACGCTGCTGCAACGCATCCGCGCGAAGTACCCGAACGCCACCATCTCCGCGATGGAGATCTTCAAGAAGTGGTACGTCACCGAGACGAAGGCCGCGGTGGCCGCCCGGAACAACGCCGGGGACACTCGTGTCCGGTACGTCTCCACCGAAGGCTGGATCGACCCGGCCACCGACACCGCGGACGGCACCCACCCCAACGACGCGGGGCACCAGAAGATCGCTGCCCGGCTCGCCGCGGTCCTCGGGTGAGCTCCGGCACCGCCCGGAACCGGCCCGCCGGACCCGGTTTCGCCCCGGCCGAGTGAGTGGATCGCCCGTGGTGCACGTCAAGGAAGGGATACGTTCGCATGTTCCGAAAACTCAGCTGGGCGCTCGCGGCCGCCGCGGTCGTCCTCGGGATCGTCACACCGGCCGCTACCCGGCCGGCTTCCGCCGCTGACAACCCGTACCAGCGCGGTCCGGACCCGACCACGGCGAGCGTCGCGGCGACGCGGGGCACCTTCGCGACCGCGGAGCAGAGCGTGGGCGGTGGCAACGGCTTCGCCGCGGGGAAGATCTACTACCCGACCGACACTTCCCAGGGCAGGTTCGGGGCGATCGCGATCGTGCCGGGCTACACGGCCACCTGGGCGGCGGAAGGGGCGTGGATGGGGCCGTGGCTGGCGTCGTTCGGGTTCGTCGTCATCGGGATCGACACCCTCAGCCGGACCGACTACGACACCGCCCGGGGCACCCAGTTGCTGGCGGCGCTGGACTACCTGACCCAGCGCAGCCCGGTGCGGGACCGGGTCGACCCGAACCGCCTGGCGGTGATGGGTCACTCGATGGGCGGCGGCGGTGCGATGTACGCGGCGCTGCACCGGCCGTCCTTGTGGGCGGCGGTCGGGCTGGCGCCGTTCAGCCCGTCGCAGAACCTGACCACCGACCGGGTCCCCACCCTGTTGCTGGCCGGGCAGAACGACGGGACGGTCAGCCCGTCGAGCGTCCAGAGCCTCTACAACGGCATTCCGGCCGGGGTGGAGAAGGGCTACCTCGAACTGACCGGGGCGGGACACGGCTTCCCGACGTCGTCGAACTCGGTGATGATGCGGCGGGTCATCCCCTGGCTGAAGATCTTCGTCGACCACGACACTCGCTACAGCAAGTTCCTGTGCCCGTCCCTGGCGGATTCGACCGGCATTTCGGGGTACCGCAGCACCTGCCCGCTCGACGTCCCGGGCGGCGGTGACCCCGGGCCGGGCGACCAGGCCGTCAGCCTGGTCGGCGCGGGCTCCGGCAAGTGCGTCGACGTGCCGAACGCGTCCCAGGCGAACGGCACCGCGCTGGTCGTCTGGACCTGCAACGGCGGCACCAACCAGCGCTGGACCCCGACCGCGGCCGGCGAACTGCGGGTCTACGACGGCGCGAAGTGCATGGACGCGGGCAGCGGGCAGCCGGGGACCGCGGTGACGATCAACTCGTGCAGCGGCGGCAACAGGCAGAAGTGGACGCTCAACGCCGGCGGCACGATCACCAACGCCCAGGCCGGTGCCTGTCTCGACGCGTCCGGCGCGGGTACCGCCGACAACACCCCGGTCATCGTGTGGAACTGCACCGGCGCCTCCAACCAGGTCTGGACCCGCCGGGCATGACGAGACCGGGGAGGCGGCCCGCCGCCGCCTCCCCGGTCCCGGCAGCGGTCCCGGGCCTGTACTTCAGGGGCCGGGTGACGGCAACCCGGCCAGGCACCGCTCGATCACCGCAGGGGCGCCACCGTGTTCGCGACGACCAACGGGGCGAGCTGGAGCCAGCCGACGTTCGGTCCCCAGGCGGCGGGGTTGCCGAAGGTGAGCGCGCCGCCTTCCGTGGTCAGGTCGATCGGTGAGGTCTCCGGCCAGAAACCGTCCCACGTGTAGTTGTGCCGGTAGGGTGCCGGCGTCGTCGTGCCGCCCGCTTCGGTCGCCACGAGGGTGCGGGTGATGGTGTCGGTGTTGTACGGGTGTCCGGTGTTCTTCTCGGCCTGGGCGTAGGCGACCGTGAGGTCGTACTGCCCGGGCGGCCGGACCGGGTCGGCGCGCGGAATGGTCACCGTGCCGCCGTTGCCCAGCCAGCCGACGGAGGAGCCGCCGGATGCCCAGGGGCCGGGCGTTGCCGCCGCCCCGCCCGCGAGCCGGCCCGACTCGGCTTCGACGCCGACCGCGCGCCGGTCGGCGGCGGCGTCGCGCACCTGCCCAGCCGTTCGATGATCTCCCGGACCTGCCGCCGGGTGCCGGGGTTGACGTTGGGTGAGTCGTTCAGCACCCGTGACACGGTCTGGTAGGAGACACCCGCGGCGGCTGCGACGTCGCGGATGCTGGGCGAGGCGGAGGAACGTCGTGTCACCCTGACATCGTGATCGGTGCGGATCGCGCCGTCAAAGCGGGTCTTCCAGCTGCGGCTCGTCGTTCGGGGCAGGTGGTGCGGTGCGGGCGGGCTCGGGCGCTCAACGCCACTCGGGAGCCGCCGACGCGGACTCCAGGAGCGTCTCGAGCTACGCCCGGATCTCGCGCATGACGGACACGATGCGGGCTGACCTGAAGTCAGGCCAGTGCCATTGGGCCGTACGCATGACTTGCGTATCTCGGAGCCGCCACGGCTACTCCTGTGCCGCGGCGCGGGAGGTCGGATGCCGGAGGCGGACGGGGTGGCGGATGCGTTGCTGGAGCGGGATTTCGAGCTGGACACACTGGATCTGACGCTCCGTGGCCTGGCGGCCGGCCGCGGAGGTGTGGTTGTCATCGAGGCGGCCGCGGGGGTCGGCAAGTCGACACTGCTGAGGCACGTCCGCGCCGCGATGGGGGAATGCACCGTGCTGTCGGCCCGCGGTGCGGAACTGGAACGAGACTTCACCTTCGGCGCCGTGCAACAGCTGTTCGGCCCGGTGCTGGCCGGCCCCGGCGGCGCCGAGCTGTTCAGGGGGGCTGCCCGGGTGGCCGAGCGGCTGTTCACGCCGGCTGACGATCCGCCGCACTCGATCCACCCGCTGCTGGACGGTCTGTACTGGCTGCTGGTCAACCTCGCCGCGACCGGGCCGGTCGCCCTGCTGGTCGACGATGCGCAGTGGCTGGACGTGCCGTCTCTGCAGTTCCTCGGTTTCCTGGCCCGCCGGCTGGACAGCGTCGCCGCAGCACTGGTGATCACCTGCCGCGGCGGGGAGCGGGACGACTGCCTGCTGGACGACATCGCGGCCACCGGTGTGGTGCTGGAACCGGGGAACCTGAGCGAGACGGCCGTCGGCGCGCTGGTCCGGGACACGACCGGGCAGGAGCCGGCGGCCGAGTTCCGCGCCGCCTGCCACGCGATCACCAAGGGCAACCCGCTGTTCGTGCACGGACTGCTCGGTGTGCTGGCCGCTCAGGGCATCCGGCCGGACGCGGCGGCATCGGCCTCGGTCGCCGCGGCCGGGCCGGACGCGCTGCGCCGGCACCTGGTGGCGCGCCTGCGACGGCAACCCGCCGAAGTGCGCGCGGTCGCCGTCGCGGTCGCCGTGCTCGGCGACGGCATGAGCCTGGACCTGGTGGCCCGGCAGGCGGAAGTCACTCCGGCCCAGACCGCCGACGCGGCCGAGCGCCTCGTGCGGAGCGGCGTCTTCGAGCGCGACGACCCGCCCGCGTTCGTCCACGCCGTGGTGCGGGACGTGGTGCTGGGCACCATCCCGCCGTCCGAGCGCAGTGCGCGGCACGAACGGGCGGCCAAGGTGCTGACCGAGGCCGCCCTGCCCGTCGAACGGGTGGCGTCGCACCTGCTGCGCACCACACCGGACGCCGACCCCGGCAAGGTCGCCGTGCTGATCGCCGCAGCGGAGGCGGCCCGGCGGCAGGGATCCCCGGACAACGCTGCCGTCTACCTGCGCCGCGCGCTGCGCGAATCGCCGCCGCGGGCGGTGCGGTCCGAGGTGTACCGCCTGCTGGGGAACTCCGAGGCCCACCGGCTGGCGACCCGGGAGGCCGACACCCACCTGAGAGCGGCACTGGCACTGGCCGACTCGCCGGCCCAACGGTCACTGGTCGCGTTCAGCCTCGCGCGGCTGCGCAACGCGTGCGGTGCGACGGACGAGGCGATCGACCTGCTCGCGATGGCGGCCGACCAGCTGCCGCCCGGCGTGCCCGACGAGCTCGTGGCCGAGCTGGAGGCCGAGCGGATCGGCACCGAACGCGTCCACCTCGGGTCCCGGTCGCGGCTGGTCGCCCACCTGGCGGCGTTCCGGCAGCGACCGGGCCGGTCGCCGGCCGTCGAGGACGCCCAGCTGGCCATGGAGGCCGTTTTGGCCGGCCAGGCGGACGAGGCGGCCACGCTCGCGCGGCGGGCTCTGGCCGGCGACCGGCTGCGGCTGGAACGGACCGCGATCTGGGCCGCGCTCCAGGCCCTCATGGTCGTCGACTGCCTCGCCGAAGCCCAGCACCACCTCGGCCGGGCACTGGACGCGGCCGTCCACCGTGGACTGCTGTTCCCGTTGCCACTGGCCCACGCGTTCCTGGCCCGGATCGCGTTCCTGCGCGGTGACCTCGTGCCGGCGGCCGAGCACGTCGAAAAGGCCGGTCGGGACCTGCGCTCTCCGCACTTCGCGGAATCGGCCCGGGACGCGACCGAACTGCACCTGCGGATCGAAGCGGGCCAAGCCGGCGACGACGTGCCGCCGGCGAGCGTCGACCCGAAGTCCGGCCTGGACCTGTGGCTGCTGGACGCCCGGACCCGGGCCCACCGTGATCCCCGCGCGAAGCTCGCCGACGCGCTGCAGTGCGAGCAGTCCTACGAGCGGTGGGGCGCCACGCGGATGCCGGACGTACCGTGGCGGCTGCGTGCCGCCGAAGCACACGCCCGGCTCGGTGACCGGGAACGGGCGGCGGCGCTGGTCACCGAGGAACTCCGGCTGGCCAGGTCGTTCGGGGTGGCCCGGCACGTCGGCATCGCGCTGCGGAGCGCCGCCGAACTGGCCCCGACGCGTGTCGAGGCCCGCGCGTTGCTCACGGAGTCGGCCGCGTTGCTGGAACGCGGCCAGGGCCGGCTGGAACTGGCCAGGACTCTGAGCGACCTGGGCACACTGCTGCTCGACGAAGATCGCGCCGAGGGCCGGGCCACACTGACCCGCGCCGCCGACCTGGCCGCCCGGTGCGGTGCTGCCGAGCTGGGCCGCCGGATCGGCGCGGCGCTGCAGGATGCCACCCCGGCCGCGTCGCCCGCCTTCACCCCGGCGGAACAGCAGGTGGCCGAACTCGCCACGGCCGGCCTGACCAACCGGCAGATCGCCGAACGCCTCTACCTGAGCGAGAAGACCGTCGAGGCGCACCTGTCCCGGGCTTACCGCAAACTGGGCGTCCGCTCCCGTACCCAGCTCGCCGTGCAGCTGGCCGGCGCAGGACGCGTCTCCCACGCCGGCCGGCCGATCACGGCCTGACGAAGTACGACTCCGGGCCGGCGGAGCGGCACTTCAACGTCAGCTTGAACGACGTCCCGGTTCCCTTGTCCTGACCGGAGATGACGTACTGCTGGCCCACCACCGGCACGGTGGCCGCCCGGAAACCGTCCACTCGCAGCTCCGTGAGTACGCCGTCGTCCTCCGTGAGGACTCCAGTGACGTCGCTGACCAGCGTCGAATTGTCCCGCGGGTTGTCGACGCGGACTTTCCGGAGGTCCTTGGACTCCGCTCCGAGCGGAGAGTCCGACACCGGTCGCGGCGCGTTGAGGATGACGCTGCTGAGTGAACGCTGGACCGGTGCGCCGCCGAGCACGGACTTGGGCACCGGGGCGGTGATGATCTTGGTCCCGATGTCGTTGCCCAGGTAGGTCTGGACGGCGGACTGCGCGTAGCGGACGTAGTTGTCGTAGTCCATCGTCAGCGTGAGACCGACGGCACTCACATCGAACTCTTCGTACTTCGACGCCACGAACATCGTGCGCCAGTCGTCGATGATGTGCGTCATGGAGTAGTAGCAGATCGCCCACTGGATCTGGCTGTCCGTGGTCTTGACGTTCGGGCCGACGCTCATGCCCGTGTTCTTGGTGCTCTTTTTGACGTGGCTCCACCAGAAGTTCATGAAATCGCTGACGCCCGGGTCCGAAGCCTTGCCCAGCAGCTCGTTGAGCGTGGACCACTCGGCGGCGGCGGTCGGCCCCAGGTACAACGACATGATCGTGCCCATGATCGCCGAGAGGTTGATCGACCCGCTGTGCGTCGAGTTGTTGACCTGGACGTCCTTCTCGCCGACGATCTCCACCCAGTCGGTGTAGGTCGCCAGCGCCGCCGTCAGCGCGTCGTACCAGCCCTGCTGGCCGTAGAGGTTCGGATCGCCGATGTTCAACCCCTTCTGCTGCGCGATCGCCTTGGCCACGGTCTGCACGTACAGATGGGTCTCGCTGGCGGCCGCGACCCAGTCGGCGCTCAAGTCGGACGAGTTGAACGTCAGGCTGTCATCGACCGACGTCAGCGATGCGGGCCTCGCCCCCTGCAAAGAAAACATGTTTTCCCCATTTTTGATGGTCGTTCCCGTCGGCCGGCTGACCGACGCGAACGACGTTACGGTCGCGGACCACCGCTGAATATTGGGGAAATCCCTACGCAAGACCCTGCATTCCGGCACGACCCGATCCCCGGGGCGGCGGCGAACCGCCCCGGGGATCCGTGATCAGCTCTGGCCGAGCAGGCCCTGCATTTCGGTGATCTCGGCCTGCTGGGCGTCGATGATCTTCCGGGCCAGCGCCTTCGCGTCGGCGTTGCCGCCCTTGGACAGTTCGGTCTTGGCCATGTCGATCGCGCCCTGGTGATGCTGGATCATCATGGTTAGCCACATCTTGTCGAACTCGGTGCCCTTGGCGGCTTCAAGCTGCTTCAGGTCGTCGCCGGACATCATGCCGGGCATCGATCCGCTCATGCCCGGCATCGACTCGTGGGTCATGCCCGGCATGCCGGTGCCCCAAGTGCTCAGCCAGCCCTGCATCTGCTGGATCTCCGGGTCCTGCGCCTTCGCGATGCGGCTCGCGAGGTCGATGACCTTCGGATCGGTGCTGCGCGACGGAACCAGCTTCGCCATGTCCAGCGCCTGGCTGTGGTGCGGGACCATCTGCTGGGCGAAGGCCACGTCGTCGGCGTTGTGGCCGGCGGCCGCTTGCGTGGAGGGAGCCGGCGCCGGCGCGGACGCGCTGTGGTCCATTGCGGACGGGGAGTCGTTGCTGCTGCAGGCGCCGAGAAGCACGGCGGAAGCGAGGGCGATGCCGCCGATGAGGACGGTTTTGCGCATGACAAATCCTTCTCTGTGGTGCGTGGGTGAATTCGACAGGACCGGGTACCGGGCCGGGTCGATCACGTGCGCAGGACACAAAGGGAGGTCAGGATTTCGCGGCCGCCTCGGTCAGGCGGCCGTCCGCGGCGCGGCGAGCCGCGCAGGCCGGAAGATCGCGGGAAGCTCGTGGTGAGCCACGAGACAACCAGGAAAGCGCCCAGGGCCAGCAGGAGGGCCCCGGCGGCGTACAGCACGGCCAGGCAGAGGTGGAGCAGGTCGTGCAGGCCGGTGGGCATGCCCGGCCGGTGTTCACCGGATTCGCTGCCCGGTGCGGGATCGGCCATGCCGGGCGCACCGCCCGGCACGACGTGTGCGGCCGTGGCCGATGCGGTGCCGGGCATGCCGTGGGACAGGCTGATGTGGTGCATCGCCATGACGCAGACGGCGAGGGCGCACAGCAGGAGGACCTGCTGCGCCTGGCCGAGCCGGGTCACCGTCACCGCTCCACCGTAGCAATCGGGTTCGGGTCCCGCTGTCGTCGGCCGGTTTCCCCGCTGGACGACCGGAAGGTCGTTCAGCGGGGATGGGCCGGCCCGCGGTGGGTCTCGTCTGCTCCGGTGCCGGGTTCGGTGTGGACGACGGCCTCGGTGAGCCGGGGGATGTCGTGCATGAGGGCGTGCTCGACGTCGTGGGCGAGCTGGTGGGCACGGTCGACCGTCAGTGTGCTGTCGACGGCGATCGCGAGTTCGGCGTGCAGGCAGTGCCCGATCCACCGCAGGCGCACTTGGGACGAGTCGAGGACACCCGGCACGGTCCGGGCGGTTTCTTCGACCAGGTCGACGGTGGCCGGGTCGACCGCGTCCATCAGGCGGCGGAAGACTTCTTTGGCGGCGTCGCGCAACACGAACAGGATCGCGACGGTGATGCCCAGCCCGATGACCGGGTCGGCCGCGGGGAACCCGAGCGCGACGCCGAGCGCGCCGAGCACGACGGCCAGTGAGGTGAATCCGTCGGTGCGGGCGTGCAGGCCGTCGGCGACCAGTGCGGCGGAGCCGATCCGGCGGCCGACGGTGATCCGGTACCGGGCGACGAGCTCGTTGCCGGCGAAGCCGATCACTCCCGCGACGGCGACCACCCACAGGTGCTGCACCGGCTGCGGGTGCAGCAGCCGCACCACGGATTCGTAGCCGGCGACCACGGCGGATGCGGCGATCACCAGCACCACGGCGAGCCCGGCGAGGTCTTCCGCCCGGCCGAATCCGTAGGGGTAGCGGCGGCTGGCCGGCCGCCGGCCGAGCAGGAACGCGATGCCGATCGGGATGGCGGTCAGCGCGTCGGCGAAGTTGTGGATCGTGTCGCCCAGCAGTGCGACCGAGCCGGTGACGACGACCAGCGTCAGCTGCGCCACGGCGGTCACGAACAGGCCGGCGAAGGACCAGGTGAGGGCACGCAAGCCGCGCTCGCTGGTTTCGAGGGCGCGGTCGACGCGGTCGGCGGAGTCGTGGCTGTGCGGCGTGACCGCGTGACGCACCTGGTGCCACAGCCTCGCCGTGAACCTGGTGTCGCCGTCTTGGCCGTGCCCATGGCCGTGGTGGTCGTGCGTCATCGTTGCCGTGCCTTTCTGCTTCCCGCGGTCTCGCGCTGACATCTTACCTGCGCACTCATGCAGATACGTAGGCAGTCGACTGGGAAGGTATCGTGGCGCCATGCACGAGTCGCTGCCCGAGTTCGACATGCCTGCCGACGAGCAGGTGCACTTGGCCGCGGAGTCGTTCCGCATGCTGGCCGACCCGACCCGGATCAAGGTGCTGTGGGCGCTGCTGCAGGGCGAGTCGTCGGTGGCGTGCCTGGCCGAGCTGGCCGGAGCGTCGCCGACGGCGGTGAGCCAGCACCTGGCCAAGCTGCGGCTGGCCGGCCTCGTGAAAGGCCGGCGGGAAGGCACTTTCGTCTACTACTCGGCGGCGGACAGCCACGTCCACGGCCTGCTGGCGCAGGCACTGCACCACGCCGACCACCTGGACCGGGACATCCCCGGAGACGGCGGGCACCACCGGCAAGCACACCGGCCCGCGGGCACCAGGGTTTAGCGGCAGCCGCGATCCCGGAGGGGTGTGGGCCCGGCGAATGCCTGCGGCCGCCTCTGGATATATCAATGTGAGTTGATGTAAATTGTCCGGGTGCCGATCCTCGACGAAGCAGTCCCGCCGCCGTTCGTCCGGTTGGCGAGCGACCCGCTGCGCTGGCGGCTCATGCGGGAGCTGGCCGCCGGTGACCGGCGGGTGCGGGAACTGGTCGAGGCGGTCGGGCAGTCCCAGAACCTGGTGTCCTACCACCTGCGCAAGCTCCGCTCCGCGGAGTTGGTGAGGGCCCGGCGGAGCAGCTTCGACGGCCGCGACACCTACTACCACCTCGATCTCGAGCGCTGCGCAGACGCACTGGCGCAGGCCGGGACGCTGCTGCATCCCGGCCTGGCCGCCCCCGTCCCGCCGACGCGGACCGGGGCGCGGCGGCGGGTGTTGTTCGTGTGCACCGGCAACAGCGGACGATCGCCGATGGCGGCCGCGTTGCTGCGGCACCGGGCCGATGCGGAATCGGTCAGCGCGGGCAGTCATCCGAAACCCCTGCATCCCGACGCGGTCCGCGTGATGGGCGAGTACGGCATCACGCTCACCCACGAGCCGACCCACCTCGACGCCGTCGGGGGACAGCGGTTCGACTGGGTGATCAGCCTGTGCGACCGCGTCCGCGAGGTGTGCCCGCCACTGCCCGGCCGGCCACCGGTGATCCACTGGAGCATCCCCGATCCGGCGCGCGAAGCCGACGCGGCCGGCGACACGTATCCGGCGTTCCGCCGCGTCGCCGCGGAACTGGACGGCCGGATCAGGTTCCTGATCCGCCGATTCGAGCCGCCGAACGGCGGTCCCGGCCCGCAGAGCGAGGAGCTCGGAGCATGACCGAAGACCTGGTCAGCGTGCGTTACCTGGTCGACGACGTCGCAGCCGCCGTCGAGTTCTACACCCAGCACCTCGGCTTCTCGGAGCACTTCACCGCGTTGCCCGCGTTCGCCGACGTCACCCGCGGCCGGCTCCGGCTGCTGCTGAGCGGCCCGGCCAGCTCGGCCGGACGCGCGATGCCCGACGGCACCCGCCCGAGCCCGGGCGGCTGGAACCGGATCCACTTCGTGGTCGACGACCTCGACACCGAGATCACCCGGCTCCGCGAGGCCGGCGTGCGGTTCCGCAGCGACGTCGTGACCGGGCCCGGTGGACGGCAGATCGTGTTCGACGACCCGGCCGGGAATCCGGTCGAACTGTTCCAGCCCGCCGCCCGGCCACCACGGTCCCGCTGACCACTGCCGCGCAAGCCGCGGGGCCGGTCTGCTCGCCGCCCTGACGTTCGCCACTCATGCCGTGCCCGGAAGGCACACAACTCGGACATTTCACGGAGGCTGTGAGCACCGGACGACTCGCGTTCGGGGAACGTTCACCCGGCACGCCCGCCGGTGTCACTTGCCCTGCCTAAGTTTCTCGGCGCGAGGCCGGGAAGAAGGCGATGGAAGTGATGGACGCACCCGTGGTGGTCCGAGCGCGCGGGATCACGAAGTGCTTCGGTGACGTCGTCGCGCTCGACGGCGTCGAGCTGGACGTGACGGCGGGACGGATCCACGGGCTGGTCGGCCCGAACGGCGCCGGGAAGACGACGTTGCTCGGGTTGCTGCTGGGCCTGGCCGTCGCCGACGAGGGGCGGCTGGAAATCCTCGGGACGCCGGTGGGCCGGGCGCCGGCCGCGCCGGACGGTGTCGCGGGGTTCGTGGACGGCCCCGGCCTCTACCCGGCGCTGACCGCCCGCCAGAACCTGGCCGCGCTGGTGGCGCTGCGAGGCCGTGGCGCGCCGGCCGCGGGGATCGACGACGTCCTGGAGCAGGTGGGTCTCACGGACGTCGCGGGTGACCGGGTCCGGGGATTCTCGCTCGGCATGCGCCAGCGGCTCGGGCTCGCGGCCGCCCTGCTGGCCAAGCCCCGGCTGCTCGTGCTCGACGAGCCGGCCAACGGCCTGGATCCCGCGGGCAAGAACCACGTCCACGGCGTGCTCGACCGGCTGGCCGCCGAGGGGACCGCCGTCGTGCTCTCCAGCCACCGGATGGACGACCTCGAGGCACTGTGCACGGAGGTCACCATCCTCGCCACCGGCCGGGTCGTCTTCTCCGGCCCGCCGGCCAAGCTGTCCGCCGAGAACCGCGAACTCGACTACCGGCTGCGCACCTCCGACGTCGTCGCGGCCCGCCGGCTGGCCGGCGAGACGCGCGGCCTGCGGCTGGTCGACGGCGGTGACGCACGGCGTGACGCCGACGTGCTGGTGGTGCGCGCGCCGGTGCCCGTGCTCGACGAGCTGGTGGCGCGGATCGTGCGGGCGGACGTCGCGGTGCGCGAGCTCGCCCCGGTGGTGTCGCCGCTCGAGGCCGCGTTCCTCGCTCTCACCGGACCGCGGGAGGCCGGCCGATGACCGCCGCTGTCGCCGGGGCTCCCGTGGCGGGCGGCGGTGCCGTCTCGGTGCCGCGCGCCTACCGTTTCGAGCTGGTCAAGCTGGTGGCCCAGTGGCGGGTCCGGCTGCTGGTCCTCGCCTGCTGGCTCGCTCCGGCGCTGTTCGTCGCCGCGGTCAGCCGGCAGACCTCGCTGCCCGTCGACACCCTGTTCGGCCGCTGGATGAACGCCACGGGGTGGGCCGGGCCGCTGGTGATGCTGGGGTTCGCGGGCACCTACGCGCTTCCGCTGCTGACGTCGGTGGTCGCCGGTGACGTGTTCGCGTCCGAAGACCGGCTCGGCACCTGGCGCCACCTGCTCGTGGCGGTCCGGTCCACCCGGCGGATCTTCGTGGCCAAGGCCCTGGCCAGCCTGACCGTCATCCTGGTGCTGGTCGCCGGGATGGCCGTGTCCGCGGTGGCGGGCGGTGTCGTGGCGGTGGGCGACCGGCCGCTGGTGGGGCTGGACGGTCACTTGCTGGGGCCCGCGGACGCCGCCGGGCGGGTGCTCCTCGCGTGGGTCTGCGTGCTCGCCCCGACGCTGGCGCTCGCGGCGGTGGGTCTGCTCGGGTCCGTGGTGGGGGGCCGGTCGCCGATGGGCCTGCTGCTGCCCGCCGTCGTCGCGCTGGCGATGGCTCTCGCGCAGACGTTGCCGCTGCCGGTCGCCCTGCGCCTCGCCTTGCCCACCTGGACCTTCGTCGCCTGGAACGGCTTGTTCGCCACCCCGGCGCAGCTGGGCCCGCTCGGGATCGGGATCGGCGTCAGCCTCGGGTGGGCGCTCGTCGCGACCACGCTGGCGTACTGGCTGTTCGTGCGCCGCGACTTCACCAACTCCGCGCACGACGGAGCCGGGCGGCGCGCGGTCACCGTCGGGGCCCTGCCGTTGGCCGCGCTGCTGGCCGTCACGGCCGGGACCATCGCCGTGGCGACGCCGGCCACGGGATCCGGGATCGGGCCGGACAAGGTGCAGCAGTCGGTCGCCACCGCGTTCGCCCACCTCTACCGCCTGCAGACCGGGCAGCTCAACCGGCCCGACGTCCCCGAGGCGCAGCTGGCGGCCACGGCCGCGTGCACCAAGGGCGACGGCCTGGTCGCCGCCGAAGGACCCGGCAACGACTGGCGCTGCGTCGTCTCGTGGCACCTCCCCGGCGTCGAGGCGACCGGGTCGGCCGTCTACCAGCTCGACGTCACCTCGGACGGGCGGTACGTCGCCGACGGCGACGGACCGAAAGAAGTGAACGGCTACTTCCAGGTGCGGACCCCGGCCGGGGACCAGCCCAACCCGCTCTGGCAGTTCGACGGCAACGTCGAGCTGCTCTCCTCCACCCCGAAGGGATGACCCCGATGCAGGTCACACGCCGAAGGCGGGCCGGGAAGCGCCGCTCCGGCCTTCTCGGCCACGTCAATGGTCGCCGGCTCCGCTTCGCGACGGCCGGTGCCGCCACGCTCGTGCTCCTCGTCACCGGCACCGGAAGCGGCGTCGCCTCGACGCAGCAGTTCGGGACCGACCACGTCGGCGACGTCACCGACCACGGTCAGGTCGTGTCGGCCGACCAGTACCTCAAGCCGATCGGCGATCGCCTGGTCGTGAACAACGGCAAGATCATGGCGTCGGCCCTCAGCCCGGACGGCAGCCACCTGGCCGCGCTGACCACCGACGGCGGGATCGCGCTCACCATCGTCGACCTGAAGAGCTGGCAGGTGCAGCAGCTCGTCGGCACCGCCGCGACGGCGAACCTGCGCATCCCCGGCAACGACGTGGGGCAGGAGGGACCGTCGTACTCGCCGGACGGCAAGACGCTGTGGCTGGCGCAGACCGACGGGTACACCCGCTTCACCGTGCAACCCGACGGCACCGTGGCCGCGCCGGTGCCGGTCAAGATCCCGGCGGACGGCCCGAAGCACGCGCTGGTGGCGCAGGCGGTGTTCTCCCCGGACGGCTCCACCGTCTACGCCGCCGTCAACGGCCAGAACCGGGTCGTCGCCCTCGACGCGGCGACCGGCGCGATCCGGCAGAGCTGGGCCGTCGGCAACGCGCCGCGCGACCTGATCCGGGTCGGGAACAAGCTGTACGTCGGCAACGAAGGCGGCCGCCCGGCGCGGCCCGGCGAACCGACGTTGAACTCCTACACCACGCAGGTGCCGGCCAGCCCGTTCACCGGCGCGACCACCAGCGGCACGGTCAGCGTCATCGACCTGGCGCGCCCGGCCGCGACACCGGCGACCATCGACGTGGGTCTGCACCCGACCGCGGTCTACGCCAAGGGCGCCACGGTCTTCGTCACCAACACCGCGAGCAACAGCGTCTCGGTCATCGACACCGGCCGCGACAAGGTGGTTCAGACCATCGCGACCCAGCCGTGGCCGGAAGCCACGGTCGGGTACGAGCCGGACGGCGTCACCCTCACCGACGACGGCCACCTGCTGGTCACGCTGGGCCGGGCGAACGCGGTCGCCGTCTACCGCTACCACCGCGCGCAGGAACCCGTGAGCTACGTCGGCCTGCTGCCCACGGACTACTTCCCGACGGCGATCACCACCGTCGGGCAGGACGTCGTGGTATCCAACACCCGCGGCATCGACGCCCGCCGTCCCACGACGGCGGCCGGGCACGCCACCCACGACACGACCGCCAGCGTGCAGCGGTTCCGGCTGCCGGACGACCGCGCGATCCGCGGCTACACCGCGCAGGTCTTCCGGCAGAACGGCTGGACGCCGGGGTCCGTCCAGACGGCGCAGGACCGCGGTTACCGGAAGCCGGTGCCGGTGCCGCAGCGGCTCGGCGACCCGTCGACGATCAAGCACGTCTTCCTGCTGGTCAAGGAGAACCGGACCTACGACCAGGTCTTCGGCGACGACAAGCGCGGCAACGGCGACCCGGCCGTGGCGCAGTTCGGCGAGAACGTGACGCCGAACCAGCACGCGCTGGAGCGGCAGTTCGGGTTGTACGACAACACCTACGACATCGGCACGAACTCCGCCGAGGGCCACAACTGGCTGATGCAGGCCGACAACCCGGAGTACACCGAGTCGTCGGCGGGGGAGTACCTGCGCAGCTACGACACGGAGGACGACGCCCTCGGCCACCAGAGCTCCGGGTTCCTCTGGACCGGCGCGCAGGCGGCCGGGAAGTCGGTGCGCGACTTCGGGGAGTTCCAGCAGTTCCTGACCAAGCCCGCCGGCGCGAACTGGCAGAACCTGTACTGCGACAGCAGGAACATGGCGGTGACCGGTCAGCCGAGCGCCTACCCGCTGGTGTCGTCCTCGCCGATCCCCTCGCTGAACAACGTGTCCGTGCCGGGCTTCCCGAAGTTCGACACCTCGGTGCCGGACGTCTACCGCTACCAGATCTGGAAGGACGACTTCGAGAAGCACGGGCCGGCGAACCTGAACATGTTCTGGCTGTCCAGCGACCACACCGGCGGCCCGCCGAACGCGGCCGCCCAGGTCGCCGACAACGACCTCGCGGTCGGCCGGATCGTCGACACGATCTCGCACAGCCCGTACTGGAAGGACTCGGCGATCTTCGTCGTCGAGGACGACTCCCAGGCCGGCTTGGACCACGTCGACGGCCACCGGGCGCCGGTGCAGATCATCAGCCCGTACGCCCGGCACGGCGTCGTGGACAGCCACTACTACTCGCAGATCACGATGATCCGCACGATCGAGCAGATCCTCGGCGTCCGCCCGATGAACCAGAAGGACAGCGCGGCGACGCCGATGAGCGCGGCGTTCACGCCGAAGCCGGACTACACGCCGTTCACCGCGCTGCCGAACCGCACCTCGCTGACCGCGGGGCTGGCCACCCAGCCGTCCTGCGGCGCGGACACCCCGGCCCCGCCCGACCCGGCGGCCGCGCCGGTGCCGTCGTCCGCCGTGCCGGCAGACCGGCACCAGCTGGCGGCCCAGTGGCAGGAGTGGACCACGCACCAGCGCCTCACCGGCCCGGACGCCGTCGCCGACTACGCCAATCCCGCGCAGCTGAACCACTTCACGTGGTACCAGACCCACGGCTGGCAGCTGCCCTACCCGGGGGAAAGCCGGCTGTACGCCCCGGGCGAGGTACCGGGTGCCTACCTCCCCTCGGCGGAGTCCGACGGCTGACGAACACGGCAAGCCCTGCGCCGGCGTCACCGACGCAGGGCTCGCCGTGCTCGGTCGCGGGCCACGGTGGTGTGGTCGTGGGGTGATCGGGCGGCCGTGCGCGGTCTGTCGTGCGAGAGTGGTGCCGTGGACAGCCGTAACCTGCCTTCGCTGCCTGAGGTGATCATCGGCCGATGATCGTTACCGTCACCCCTCGGATGGGGGCGTGGACTGCGGAGGTCCGGGACCACCGGGCGATCTTCCGGTTCAGTCCGCCGTCCGAGAACCTGACCGCGCTGGGCGAGTTGCCGCGGGTGTGGCCCGGCCGGGGGCTGGGCGTGCTCGGCACCTCGTTGCCGGGGCTGCGGGCGGCGCTGGGTGAGGTGATGAAGACACCGGGGTACTGGCGTGGGCGGGCGGCGAGCCGGCCGGGGCCGGCCTGGGGAACGCCGTGGCGTGACACCGAGGACGGATTCGTCTACCTGGCCGGTCCGGCCGGGCGAGCTGGTCCGGCAGCCGGCTACCAGGCGGTCACCTGCTTCACCGTGGCGGCGGCGGACATCCGGGACCTGCGGATCCGCGTGTCCGGCTACCTGCACCGGCCCTGACCCAGCGGTGAATCGAAGTTTCCCCGAAGCCGGAAACCGTCCGATGTCGACGGCTATCGTCCGTTCGCGTGACGGATTGCCCCGCGGAGGGATCTTTCCGTTGTGGAGTGTGGGATGTGGCCAGTGCCCTGCTAGAAGTCCAGGTATGACGACTGCTGCTGCGCCCACGTCCGAGCGTCCACGTGACCGATCCGGACGGCCGGGAATTCTCCGGGTTCGCGGTGTTCGTCGCCTCCGCTCATCAGGACGACGCGGGCGGGTCAGCGGATGTGGTGCGGGGGCACGTGGTCACCTGGGGCCTGTACGACGTGGCGGCCGGCCGGTACGGCTGGAACTCCGCGTTGTCCCCGGCCGGTCTTCGGATCGGTCGTGAGCTGCTGCGTGAGAACGACATGGTCGAGCCCAATCTGCGTCGGGCCACCTGGAGGTGCTCGACCAGGACGTGTCGATCCTTCCGGAACGGGTGCTCACCGAGCCGGTGTCGGTGAGTTCGGACGGTCTCGCGCTCGGCTACGGGGGAGCGGCTTCGTTGCACCGCCGCGAGGACGGGAGCTACCAGGTCGCCGCCTGCTCCGCCGATGGGAGCCGCGGGTTCGAGGTGGTGTTCGCGCCGACGAAGCCCGCGACGCGTAGTCAGCGTTGCGCGAGGTGCGGCCGGTTGCGGGGGCTCCACGACCTTCCGGTCGTTCCGGCTTCGTGCCTACACCGTGCTCACTGCGTCGGCCACCACCCTTCGGCGCTGATAGAGCGCCGAATCCGGCCGGCACACCTCAACGCCTCAGCCGGATTGATGGGGAGTACCGCGGTCAATCATCCGAACGAGAACAAATCGCCACCGACGGCAGAACCGGCTTTCGCAGCGTCGGCGGATAACGCCACTCGACGTATTGGCAACACGCGCGGAATTCGAGGCAAACCTCGCCCCCAGCGCGGAACGGCCGCGCTTTCACTCGAGGCGCGGCCGTTCTGGTCGATCCCGGGTTGACCCACGTTTCGTCGGCTCCGGTGCTGTCCCTTGAACGGACGCACGCCCACTCTCCGGCGAGCCTCGGCAGGTGGTGCGCGGCCTGGCACGACCGGCGCCCACGGCCTCGGCCCGGTGCGTTCACGAACGCATTTCATGTACAGTTCGTTTTCAACGCGAATTTGACGACATTTATCACGATTTCGGTGTCGCGCACCGATATTCGTAACAGAGAACGTCGCGACCCCGACGTATGGGATACGAAGAAAAAGGTTCAAAGCTTGGCTGCGGCCGAGACGACGAGCGCATCGAACAGCACCGAAACCCGATATGAGCCCGCAGTGCTCGATCCCCAGGATGGCGTCATAACGCCGGAAATCCAGCCCTGAAGGGCATGCCCATGCGTACCTTCCGCCAAACCGGCGTCATTGCCCTGATGGCCGTTGCCTTTTCCGCCACTGGCGTGGCGGGGGCCACGGGGTTCGATCTGATCGTGGTCACCGCGACGGTCGACGGCAAGGCCGGCAACTGGGGACCCGGCCGATCCGCCACGCCGGAACCGACGCCGGAGATCGGAGCAACGACGCCGTCCGCCACACAGTCGGCGGAGCCGGTCATCCCTGCCACGACAGCCACGCCGACAAGCAGCACGCCCACCGAGGTGACACCCAGCACCAGCGAACCGGCACCAACGACCGAACCCTGAGCACCGAGCCCAGTCAATCGAAGGAGAAGTTCCATGCGAATCAACAACAAGGCCAAGTCCGCTCTCGTCGTCGCCACTGTCGGCGCACTGGTGGGAGTCGGTGGTTTCGCGGTCGCCGCCTTCGTTCAGGACAGCACCGCAAGCGGCGTGTCCGGCTCCGCCGAGGCGATGACCCCCGCCACGGTGACCGGTGCGCAGGTCGGCACGCTGCTGCCCGGCGAGAAGGCCTACGTCACCCTGACCCTGTCCAACCCGAACGCCAACGTGAAGATCAAGCTGTTGTCCGTGACCCCCGGTGATGTCGTGATCGACACCGTCGGGAACGTCGCCGACAAACCCTACTGCCAAGGTCAGCTCCAACTGTCCGTGGCCGGCGCGGACCCGCTACTGCCCACGCTCGCGGTGAGCGAGGCCAACTTCCCGTACAAGCTGACCGACGCCGTGAAGATGAAGGACGACACGGACATTCGCTGCCAGGCCATGACCTTCCACACGACCTGGACCGCCCAGTTCCAGGCCGTCCGCTAGAGGCAACCGGCGACAACCACGAGGCCGGCGACCACGTGGTTGTCGCCCAACCGGGCACCAGGAAAACCATGCCTCTGCGCTTTCGCGACCGCTGCGACTGCCGCGGTCCGCGAGATGAGCTGAGGTCCCGGACGTGCTAGGTGGCCCGGTGGCCATCGGCTACGGGGGTGACGTCGGCGTTTCCTCGCTACAGTTCTGCTTCCCAGGTGGTGCCGCTGGAGGAGGCGTCGGTGCGGAGGCGGTCGCGGGCGGTCGTGTCGGCGTACAGGCCCCAGCGCATCCAGTCCACGAAGGTGTTGCGGGCGCGGGTGTCCCGGAAGTAGCTGCTGTGGTCCGCGCCACGCATGGTGAGGAACGCCTTGGGCCGCGGCAGTTCCCGGTAGGCCTGGCGGGCGGAGGAGTAGGGGCAGAGCTGGTCCCGGTCTCCGTGGATGAAGAGGACTTTGGCTTTGACGGAGGGGGCTGGGTTGCCCATGTCCACGCAGGACATGGCGACGGCTGCGGTGATCCGGGGGTCGGGTGCGATGGTGAGCAGGCTGTGCGTGGTCATGCCGCCCATCGAGTAGCCGTACACACCTACGCCCGGCGTGGTGTTGAGGTGGCCCCGCAGCGGGTCGTCGGCCGTGTTGAGCGCCAAGGTCCTCGTGATGACTTCGGAGACGTCTCTGCCGAGGTTGCCGTTGTAGGTGTCGCCGATGTTCGCGTTGCGGAAGTAGGGTGCCGGCACGATGAAGCCCGCTGCGGCCAGGGGCTGGATGTGTGAGAGGGAGCCCTGCGGGCTGCCACCGCTGCCGTGGGTGTATTCGCAGAGGGGGAACACGCCGTCGGCAACGGGGGCGTTGGTGACGGGTCCGCCGCCGGGCGTGCCCTTGGCGGGGTAGTAGACGTAGGTGGTGATCGGGCGGTTGCCGCGCGTCCAGTTGTACTGGCGGACGCCCACGGCGAACGTGGTGGCCGGCGCGCCCAGCGGCGTGACGGTGGCGAGTGCCTGTCCCGCGCCGAGCAGGCCGAGGCCGAGGCCCGCTGCTCCGGCGGCGCCGGCACGCAGGAAAGTACGTCGTTGCATGGTCATGGACGACTCCGTGTGGGTTGGTGGTGTTGGCTCTTGTGCTGACGGGGCGGACCGTTACGCCCGGATCACCTGCCACTGCTGCTGGGCGCCGCCGGTCGCGGTCCACTGCAGCGGCGCCTCAGCGCAGGAACGCCGCGGCGGGCAGGTGCGCGTCGGCCATGCCCGAGGTGGTGAGACCGGCCATGACCGTTCCGCCGTATTCGGAGAAGTGCGCGTAGTCCTGAACACCGTCGTGCTGGACCGTCAGGTACAGCGGCCAGGACGCGGTTTCGCCGAGTTGCTCCAGCAGCGCCTGGCTGCGTGCGGTGAGGTCGATCAGCGGCACGCGCAGCTTGCCCGCGACGTCGCGGATCACCGCGGGCAGGTCGACGCCGAGGTTGTTGACGATCAGGCCGGTCGGGGTGAGTTTGCCGGTGGAGCCGAAGGAGTGTCGTACCGGCGGGGTGACCAGGACCGGCAGCCCGCCACGCTGGTGGACGCCGTCGACGAGCTTGCCCAGGTTGGCCCGAAAGGTGCTCTCCGGTGTGGTCTTGTCGTTGTGCGCCAGCTGGATCAGCACTTCGTCGCCGGGCTGGATCAACGGCTTCACGGTGGCGAACAGCCGCGGATTGCTCAACCAGCTCCCGGTGCTCTCGCCCGAGTCCGCGTAGTTGGCCACCACGATCCCCGGGCGCAGCAGCTGGGGTAGTTCCTGCGCCCAGCCCCGCTTCGGGCCTTTGAGCCAGTCCGACGCGGTGGAGTCGCTCACCACGAACAGCCGCGGCCGCCGCACGGGCGCGACGGAGACGCTCATCGCGGCCGGGTGGCTCCCCGTGAGGTGGACCTGCAGGCCGGGCGTCCCCGTCCCTTCTTCGCCGGTGGGCATGCTTTCCGGGCTGCGGACGTTCACCGCCAGCACCTCCCGGCGGAACTCGCCCGCACGGGTGCTCACGGGCGCGAGCACGGTGCGGCGGGCCTCCACCTGGACACCGGTCTGCGCAGCCTGGCTCGCGCTGCCCAGGGTCACCGTGACCTCGTAGTCGCCGGGCGCGACGGTGAAGGAGTAGTCGACGGCGTCCGCCGTGGTGGCGGAGCCGGGAAGCACGGACAGGGCGAGCAGTGCGCCGACGACGGGGATGAGCATGGTGTCTCCTGAGTGGAAAGGATGTGGTCGTTGGGGTTCAGCGATCAGCGGCCACGCGGTAGGTGCCCGGGGCGCTGATGGACAGGGAGACGTAGGACCCGTCGCTGCGTGCACTGCTGACTCCCGCACCGGCGGTGAATGTTCCGCGGTCCCAGACGCTCGTTCCGTTCACGGTGATGACAACGTTCGGGCCGTCGGCCGGGACGGCGATGGTGCCGCTGGTCCCGTTCGGGGCGGTGACGTCCATGTCGAACCCGCCGCCACTCGTGCGGCCCCACTTGACCGCCAGCGGCCCGTGCGGGGTGGGCACCTGCCCCACGGTCCAGGTCAGTGATCCCGGCTGCGGCTGGACGATCCAGGTGGCGTACCCGGCGCCGACCGGCCGGGCGCCGAGCACGCGGGCGGTCAGCTCCGAGGTGGGGGCGGACGCCCAGCCATGTGCCAGGCTCGTGCTGCCCTTCGGGATGGTGCCGTCGGGGTTCAGGTTCTCCCACAGGGCGCCGGTGTGGTTCGGGCCGGGCCTGACCATCTGGCCCCAGACATCACTCAGCAACTGCAGCGCGCCGGTCGTGTCACCGGCGGTCAGCCGGGCGCGCAACTCGAATCCGGAGACGAACGGGCTGACCAGCTTGGAGTAGCCGGTGTCGGCGGAGAAGGGCTGCGGGCCGTGGGGTCCCCAGAGGGCGGACTTCAGTTTGGTGAGGATGCCGGGAACGGCGCCGGCCGGCGCGACGCCGAACGTGACCGCGGCGGCGTTGGCGTCCTGGGCGACGGTGCCGCGCTTTTTGTCGCTGAGGTCGTAGACGCCGGTGCGGGAGTTGAAGAGGGTGGTGTTGATCGCGGTGCGCAGGGCCGCCGCCTTGTTCGTGTACTGCGTCGCGAGATCGGGCTGCCCCGTCTCCCGCGCCAAGTAGGCGGCCTCGGTCAGGTTGCGGAAGTACAACATGTTGTACATGCTCACCGCGCCGGTTTTGGTGCCGTCGTACCAGTCCCAGTCCAGGCCGTCGCTGGTGTCGGTGACCAGCAGGCCCAGCGAGTTGAGCCGTGAGGCGTTCCAGCCGAGCTGCCGCTGCACGATCGGGAACTGCTGCCGGGCGAAGGCGAGGTCGCCGGTGGCGCGGTAGTAGTCGGCCAGGTCGGGGGTGAAGTACAGGGAGTAGCTCGTCGAGTAGCACGAGGTCGTGCCCGGGATGGGCGGGCCGGTGTGCACGGGTGTCTGCGGCGCCAGGCACCCGGTGACGAAGCCGCTGCTGAGCTGGTGGCTGCCGAGCAGCCGGAGGGATTGCTTGAGGTACTCGTTACCGTTGGTGCCCAGGCTGACGTAGTTCGTCGGGCCCTCCGCATAGATGTCCCCGATCCAGACGTTGCGATCCCGCTTGGCTCCGTCCAGGATCAGGGGCAACGGGCTGACGCCCCCCGTCCCCGGGGGCAGCATGCTGAGCTGGTTGGTGTAGGCGCCGGCGTACCAGATCTTGTTCAGCTCGTCCGAGCTGGACATGAAGTACCCCTGGTACTCGTTCGCGGTCGCGCGGTAAGCGCTGAACCGGATGCCGGCCGCGCTGATCGTGACGGAGCCGGGGGAGGTGAGCGTGATCTCCTGGAACCGTTCGCCGCCCTGGATCAAGCTGTGGGTGATCGTTCCGGGCGCGCGGACGGTGTAGCTGTTGGCTCGGGACTTGTCGCCCGCGTTGAACGCGCCCCCGCCGTCACCCTTGGCGCTCATGAACTGCTGTCCCTCGCTGTAGGCGGCGCGCAACACCGGGCTGCCACTCGCTGCCGTCACCGTGAAGTACGGGAAGCCGCCGACGTCCTTGCCGTAGTCGAGGAGAATCACCGGTGCGGGGCCGCCGGGCATCATGGTCAGCTTGGTGCTGCCGCTCCCACCTGAGACCAGCGCGCCGGGGTTGGTGACGGTGCCCGAGGTGCGCACCACGGCGACCGGGGCCACGTTCGGCGTGGCCGGTCCCTGGACGTACTGCTGCCAGCCGGGGTTCGCCGGCCAGGGCGAGGAGTCCGCGGCGGCCCGGCCGCCGCTCACCATCGCCGCGGCCAGCGCCACCACCGAAAGTGCGGCGAGCTGTCCGCTTCGACGGCGACTCGATCGTCTGCTCATCGTCGGTCCTCTCATGGTGAGGGTCTCGGACAACCGCGTCGGCCGGCGGCAATGGGAAAGCGCTTACTTGGTCCGTGGAAACGGAAACTGCGTTTGCGATGGGAGTGTGTGCAAGCACTGCCACGTGCGGTTCTGGTGACGATGGAACCGCAAGTCAGGGGATGGCCGCAAGAGTTGCGCAGGAATTTCTGGGAACGTGCACAGTCGCGGGAATGTTCAGCGAGGTCAGCTGCAAAATGTCGAACGGTTCGAATCTGGCGACGGCTGTTCGGTCATGGCTCGGTGCGGTTCGGGGGGGTTTCGTGTCACGTTCCGGAAAGTCTCGCGCCACGGATTCCATCGTCGAATTTGGCGAAAACGGTGACACCAAGCCTCTCGTCGGCACTGGCTTGACTTTCGGCAAGCCGAAGAACCACCGGACGCGGCAGGGCCGTTGCCGCTGACCCGGCCGCCGTGACCTCGGCCGCCTCCTGACGTGATGCCGCCCCGGCCACAGTTCCGGAAACTACCCGCGCGACGGCAAGACATCATATGTCTCCTGACTGACGAAGCGTCCCGGCTTCCCTCCATGCCGCCGGATGCTGCCCGGATCTGGGCCGATCGGCGGCACTTTGCCGCACTGACCATCCCGGCTATGGACACCGGCCAGATCATCGGCTGAAAATCCATCACATGTCCTGGTCGTTCTTCGGTCCGGACAGGACGAGCGCGACGAGGGACAGCTGCCGGACAAAGGAGTTCGCGTGATGGACCTGCCCATCGACCGCAGGCGCTTCCTCACCGCCGCCGCGCTGACCGCCGGGGCCGCCGCCCTGCCCGGTGGGTTGCCGGCCCGTGCAGCGGCGGCCGTCCCGCCGCAGATCACCTTGCCCGAGCGGGGTATCCACGACACCGGACCGGCCACGTCCTGGACGGACGGTTTCCTGACCGGCAACGGTGAGTACGGCGCCACGCTGTACGGCGCGCCGACGCTGGAGAAGGTGATCTTCAACTACCACCGCCTCGTGCTGCCCAACGGCTCCCGATCGGTGACCCCACCGGTGATTTCGGGACGTCTGCAGGGGGTCAGGGACAAGGCGCTCGCCGGTGACTACGCCGGTGCGAACCGGGACTTCGCGGCCGGCTGGTCGCTGCGCTGGACCCAGACCTACCACCCGGCGTACGAGCTTCGGATCGCGACGCCGGACATGACCACGGCCAACGACTACGGCCGCGTGACCGACTTCCGCACCGGTGAGGTCAGCGCCAGCTGGACCGACGGCTACGGCACGTGGAGCCGCCGGGCGTTCGTCTCCCGCGCCGACCGCGTGATCGTGCACGAACTGACGCCGGCGCCCGGCCGGACGATCGACGCGACGCTGAGCGTGAACACCGCCTTGGACGGAGCGCCCGGCAGCGTGGGCTTCACGACCCGGGCCACCGTCGGCAACGGTTCCGGCTACCTGAACCTGCGCGGCACCTACCCCTCCGGACAGGGCGCGTTCGGCTACGAAGGCGTCACGCGCGTCGTCGCGACCGGAGGCACCGTGTCCGCCGTCGGGGCCACCGTTGTCGTGGCCAAGGCGACGCGGCTGCTGCTGCTCACCAAGCTCGACCGGTACGAGACACCGAACGCGTGGGATTCCCAGCCGCTGCACGCGGCGCTGGCCGCGGTCGACACCGACTACACCGCGCTGCGGTCACGGCACACCGCGATCCACACCGCCTGGTACGACCGCTCACGACTGGACCTCAACGTCTCGGCCGCCGACCGGAGTCTGTCGGTCAGCGAGCTGATCACCCGGCAGAACACCACCAAGAGCGTCATCGACCTCGCGCTGCTGGAGCGGCTCTACGACTCGGGACGGTACCTCTTCATCAGCTCGAGCGGGATCCTGCCGCCGCGGCTGACGGGAATCTGGACCGGCACGTGGACCGGCGCCTGGGCCGACGACTTCACCACCGACGCCAACATCAACCTCCAGGTCGCGGGCGGCAACATCCTGGACACCCCCGAGGCCATGCAGGGCTACTTCACCCTCATCCTCGGTCAGCTCGCCCACTGGCGCACCAACGCGCGGAACCTCTACGGCGCCCGCGGTTTCCTCGCCCCGTCCCGCACCGACGGCGAGTACGGGCACATGCTCCACTTCGACGCCGGCTTCCCCGGCCAGACCTGGACCGGCGGCGCCGACTGGCTGCTCTACCCGCTCGTCGAGTACTGGGAGATCACCGGCGACCAGGCGTTCCTGCGGGACAAGCTGGGCCCCGCGCTCATGGAACTGGCCCTGTTCTACGAGGACTTCCTGACCCGCACCGACTCCAGCGGCAAGGTCGTGTTCGTCCCGGCGTTCTCGATGGAGAACGCGCCCGGCAACACCGGTGTGCTCCTGTCCGTCAACGCCACCGGGGACATCATGGCCGGCAAGCACGCCCTCCAAGCCGCCATCTCGGCGGCCAACGCGCTCGGCGTGGAACAGGGCAGCGGCCAGGGCGTCCAGCGCTGGACGGCGTTGCTCGGGAAACTGCCCGCGTACCGGATCAACGGGGACAACGCCCTGGCGGAGTGGTCCTGGCCGAGCCTCACCGACAACTACAACCACCGGCACGTCCACCACCTGTACGGCGCCTGGCCGCTGCACGAGATCAACCCCGAGACCCGGCCCGACCTGATCGCCCCCGCGCTGCGGGCACTGGAACTGCGCGGCGACGAAAACCTCTCCGCCCACGGGAGCCTGCACCGGGCGCTGGCCGCCGCCCGGCTGAAGGACGGCGGGAAGGTCTACACCAACCTCCGCAAGATCATCGGCAACACCATGATCTTCCGGTCGCTGATGACGTCGCACAACCCGAACCTGCAGACCTACAACGCCGACGCCGCCCACGCGATACCCGGGGTACTGGCCGAGGCGTTGTGCTACTCCCGCCCCGGCGTGCTGGAGATCCTCCCGGCCCTGCCCGGGCAACTGGCCAAGGGCTCGATCACCGGCATCCGGGCGCGGGGCCGGATCCAGGTCCACAGTCTCGGCTGGGACCTGTCCGCCCGCACGGCCACGCTGTCGGTGACGTCGGCGATCGACCAGGACGTCACGCTGATCAGCCGCCGGGGCATGACGTCGGTGACCACGTCCGCGCCCGTCACCACCTCGCCCCTCGGCGGCTACGCGAGAGTGGTGTCCCTGAAGGGGAACCAGCGCACCGACATCACCGTTTCCCTGTCCCAGCCCTCGCAAAGCGGGTACGTCAGGGTGGTCAACCGGAGCAGCGGCAAGGTGCTCGACGTCACCGGCAACGGAACGGCCGACGGCGTCAAGATCGTCCAGTGGACCTGGTCCGGCGGCGCCAACCAGCAGTGGCAGCGTCTGTCCAATCCGGACGGCTCGGTCCGCCTGGTCAACCGCAACAGCGGCCGGCTGCTCGACAGCCCGGCCGGAGCCGGCCAGGGCACCCAGCTGGACCAGGCGCAGGACACCGGCAGCGACAACCAGTGGTGGAAGCTCGCCGACACCGGTGACGGCTACTACCGGCTCGTCAACGTCCGCACCGGCCTGTGCGCGGACGTGGAAGGCGGCTCGGCGAACGACGGCGCCCGAGTGATCGCCTGGGCCGTCAACACGGGCACCAACCAGCAGTGGCAGATCGTCGACGCATGACCCGGATGCCCGGGTTTCTCACCGGGAGAATGGTGAAGCAGCGCATGACGCATGCAACGGTGAGCACCATCGCTCTCCGCGGTCGAGCATCGTCGCCGCGACGTCGGCGCAAGCCCGGTCGGCGGCGGTGAGCACCGCGGGCTCTTATCGTGGCGGCCAGACCGTAGCCGTGGCGCCCATGTTTGCCAGCACGGCTTCGCCGCGTACTCGCTGTTCCCCGCCGAGGAGGACGAGCGTCCGGGCCCACTGGTAGCGGCAACCCGCGTGGTGCAGGGCGGCGGCTGCGGCGCTCAACTCGTCGCGGTCGCCGGCTTGCAGGGCCGCTGAGCGGTCGACGATGGCGATCGCGATCGGATTACCGGCCGCTGCCGAGCGGGCGCGCTGAATCCGGGCAGTGACGTCCTCGTGCCCGGACAGCACGGCCGCCTCGGCCCACAGTGCGGCGTACCAAGGCCGCCACAGGCCGCTGTACCACTCCTTCAACCGGTCCGGCGGGGTGTTGAGGACCTGCGCCGCTTGCTGGGGCAGGCCGCGGTGCAGCAGGAGCAAGGCGTCGAGGTACTCGCCGAAGTGCCGTTCCGACGGTGTGCGCCCGGGTGTCTCGATGGTGCCGGTGATGTCCAGCCAGGCGGCCCGGTCGTCGTCGTTTCCGCGGAGTCCGTGCACGGTCGCGACCACATGCGGGGCCCGGCTGAGGTTGCCGGCCCGGGGGCGTCCGGCCCGCTCCCATCCCTCGCGGAATCGCTCGGCCAGGGTGATCGTCTCGTCCCAGTCGCCCGCGAGCGTCGTGACGACGAGCAGCAGCCGGGTCGCCAGGTGCCCCTGTTCCCGATAGAACGGCAGATCCCGCAGGCGTTCGGCTTGTCGTCTCGCGGCCGGTAGGTCGCCGGCGGCGAGGGCGCAGTTCGCGGCCATGCCCACACCATCGAGGAGCTCCATCGCGGATGCGGCCGTCACCGGGACCGGCACGAGCAGTTCGCTGCGCCGCAGTGCGCCGGCCGCGGCGGCGCGGAGGTCTCCCCGGGTGAGCTGCACGGCGGTGAGCTGGTCCAGTACGGCACTTTCGATCAGCGGGTCGCCGGTGCGGCGGGCCAGTGTGAGAGCGCACTCGACGAGTCCGACGGTGGCCGGGTCGTCGGTGGCACTGTTGAACGCCTCGGCGGTGCGCAGTCGGGCCTGCGCGAGCAGGTCGTCGCCGGCCAGCGCCCATCCCTCGGCGATCAGCGCCTCCGCCTCACCGTCCGCGGGCGCGGTGGCGATGAGTCCGGAGCAGCGATTGATGAACTCGGCGTTCCGGGCGAGGTCACCGGCCGCGCCGGCCCGATCACCGCCGCGTAGCGCCGCGTCGGCTGCGGCCCGGCGCAACAGCAAAGCAGCGTTGCCGGCATGCCGCGCCTCCGCGGCACCCGCCGCGCTGCGCAGGGCGTCGGCGGCGGCCAGGTCGTCAGCGGCCAGCTCGGCCGCCTGCTCGTAGCGTCGCTGCGACTCGCCGGCCAGGCCCCGGGTGAAACTCAGCCCGGCCAGACCGATCGCCAACCGGTGAGCATCCGGGCGGTATCGCGCGGTGCCCGCCGCCCAGGCCAGCGCGGCCCGCAGCTCATCGGCGACCTCGTCGAATGCCGCCCGCCAAGCGTCGGCCGGTTCCCGGGACACCAGAGCAGCACCCTGGGCCAGGCACCAGCTCAGATGACGGGAGAACGCCTCGACCGGCTCGCCCGCCTCCTCGAGCCGATCGGCACCATATTGGCGGATGGTTTCCCAGACGCGGTAACGAGTTTCGCCCGGCCCCACGATCGGCACCAGCAAACTCTGCTCGGCCAGCCCGGCCAAGATGGCCGGAACGGCGTCGGCCGGCACTGGCGGCCGACCGGCCACGGTGGCGGCCGCGGCCGCGGTGAAGGGGCCGGCGAAAACCGAGACCCGGCGCAGCACCGCCTGGGCGGGCTCGGCCAGCAGTGCGTAACTCCAGTCCAGGGCCGAACGCAACGAACGGTGCCGGTCGTCGAGGCGCGGGCCGCCGGTCAGCAGGCGCAGCCGGTCGGCCAGCCCGGCTTCGAGCCCATCGAGCCCCAGCGACGGGAACCGGGCGGCGGCCAGCTCGATCGCCAACGCCATGCCGTCGAGGGCGCGACAGACCGCGGCGACACGTTTCATGTCCCCGGACGTCGGTGGGCTCCCGCCGGCCGCAGCTCGCCCGGCGAACAGCTCGACCGCGTCGCCCGGGCCGCCGTCGTCGGCCTCGACGGACAGCCCGGGCACTGCGAACACCCATTCGAAGGGCACCAGCAACCTGGCCCGGCTGGTGGCGAGCACCCTCAGCCCGGGACTGCCGGCGAGGAGCTGTTCCAGCAGGACCACCACACCGTCCGCCACGTGCTCGCAGTTGTCCAGCACGAGCAGCGTCTCCCGGTCGGCCAGGCACCCGAGGACATGGTCGGTGGCCGAGTGGCCTTGGCTCTCCGCGAGGCCGAGCGCGTCGGCGATCGCCGACGCGATCATCGACCCATCGGTCACCGGGACCAGGTCGACGTACCGGACGCCATCGGCGAACCGGTCGGTCACCTCACCGGCGATGGTCAAGGCCAGCCGGGTTTTGCCGACCCCGCCCGGACCGACGGCCGTGACCAGGCGGTGCGCACCGAGCGCCTCGGTGAGCGCTGCCCGTTCGGCCACCCGCCCGACGAAGGGCGTCAGCCGCGAGGGCAGCACGGCGGCGGCTGTCGTAGCCCTGACCGGTTGCGTCCCCAGCGCGGGCTGCGTGGTCGTTGCGATAACCGCCAGGGCGCGGCGATCGGCCACCCGAAGCTTCCGCAGCAGAGAGGAGACATGACTTTCCACGGTGCGGGTGGAGATGAACAGCCGGGCGCCGATCTCGGCGTTGGTCAGGTGTTCACCGAGCGCACCGAGTACTTCGGCCTCCCGTACGGAGATGCCCACCTCGGCAGGTACCTCCTGGTTGGCCACGTTCGGATTGTCTCTCGCCGGCCTGTCTCTGTCAGCCGAACGCGAGAACGGCGGAGGCATCCGTGGCGGCCACGGAATCGCCGGCTCCGTGGCGGGCACGGATGCCCGGCGGCCCGATCTGACTCAAGGTGGGTGCTAGGCCGAACGTTCGCCGCGACGCGACGACCTGCATCCGGTTCAACCGAGCGGTAGCCCGGCGACCACTGCGTGGCAGGGGCCATCCGGTCACCAACGGAAGGAAGAAAACGTGTTCAGATTGGCAAAAGCACTCGCCTGCGCCGGGGGCGCGCTCCTGCTGGCGGGTCTCGGCCCCGTCGCGGGCACCGCGTCGGCCGGCACGCAAGCGGCATCCACCGGGACCAGCACCCCGCGTCTTGGTGAGTTCCACCTGATCCGGAACGTCATCACGGGTTTGTGTCTTCAGGCGCAGAGCGGAAGCTTCGGTTCGCCGATCTTCCAAGCGAACTGCAACAGCGGCGTCGCCCTTCAGGGCTGGCAGACGCTTCCGACGCCGAAGACGAACCTGCTCAGGTTCGAGAGCCCGAGCGGGTTGTGCATGTTCGTCGGTGACAACCCCTTCAACGGATCGGCCGTGCTGCTGGACGAATGCCGCGTCCAAGGCGGGGACTCGGTCAGCAACGCCGAGTGGTCCTCCAGCGCTGAGCTGCCCAACTCGGTCTCGCTGCGGACCAGGGCGAACCACCGTGATCACAACCTCTGCATGTCCGGAACAGCCAGCACACTGGCCGTCCGTCAGTGCAACACCCTCAATTTCGACCAGCGCTGGTCCGTCGGCTTCTGATCCGTCCGGGTTCCGGCGGCCCTGGCGCAATCGCGCCGATCAGGGCGGTGATCGGGATCCTCTGGCATGATCGAACCCGGCTGGGGAACCCGATCGAGGATGAGTTGTGCCCATGGAACGTTCCCCGTTCTGGTTCGACGGTCCCGCCACGCGCTGGGTGGAGGGCCTGCCGGTCGGCAACGGCCGCCTCGGGGCGATGGTGCTGGGTGACGCCGCGCAGCTGTGCTGTTCGGTCAACGAGGACACCTTCTGGTCCGGGCCGCCGTCCCCTGGCGAACCGGACGTGCCGGCGGGGCTGCTCGAAGCTGTGGACGCGGAGTTGGGCGCGGGCCGGCACGTCGCGGCCGGCGAACTGCTCAAGGCCGCCCAGGGCCGCAACGCCGAGGCGTTCCAGCCGGTGGGTGATCTGGTGCTGCGCTGGACCGGCCCGCCCGGGCCGGCCGGTCCGCGCCGCGAGCTGGATCTCGCCGGCGGCGTCGTCCGGCACCGCCTGGCGGACGGGACCGTCGCCGAAGTCCTCGCCGAGGTGCGGCACGGACTGCTGCTGCTCCACTGGGAGAGCCCGGTCCCGAGGGACGGTGAGCTGTCCTGGCGGACGCCGCAGCGGCGGCACGCGATCCGGCCCCAGGGGGCGGACGCGCTGGCGCTCCTGGTGGCCGCGCCGTCGCGGGTCGGCCGCGACGAACACGGACCCGTCGTGGAGTACGCCGAACACGCCCTGCGCGCCGGCGCGGTGGCCCGTGTCCGCGTCGAGGGGGCCGGCTCGGTGGAGCCGGCCGCGGACGGCCGGGCCCTGCGGCTGCGCGGTGTCCGGGCCGTGACGGTCTTCGTCAACGTGGTCACGGGCTTCGAGGGCTGGGACCGCCCACCGGTGCGTGACGAACAGGCCTGCGCGACGGCCGCCGCGCGTGGCATCGCGCCGGCCGTTCCCGAAGCGTGGGCGGAACTGCGTGCGCGGCACGCGGCCGAGCACTCCGCGCGGATGGGCCGCGTCACGCTCCGGCTCGGCCGCCCGCCGGTGCCGCCCGGGACACGGCCGCTCGACGTCCGGTTGCGCGCCCGGGCTCGGGGAGAGCCGGACGAGCAGCTGGTGCCGGTGCTCTTCGACTTCGGGCGCTACCTCCTGCTGGGATCGTCGCGCCCCGGCACCGAGCCCGCCCACCTGCAAGGTCTGTGGAACGACCAGGTGACGCCGCCGTGGAACTGCGACTACACGGTGAACATCAACACGCCGATGAACTACTGGCCGGCTGAGCCGGCCGCCCTCCCGGAGTGCCACGAACCCTTGCTGCGCCTCGCGGCCGAGCTCGCGTCCGCCGGGCGCGGCGTGGCCCGCGCGCTGCACGGGGCACGCGGCTGGGCCTGCCACCACAACACCGACCTCTGGCGGGGGACCTGGCCGGTGGGGGAGGGCCGGGACGATCCGATGTGGTCGTTCTGGCCGATGGGCGGCGTCTGGCTGTGCCTGCACCTGGCCGAGCACTGGGAGTTCGGCCGCGACCGGGACTTCCTCCGCCGCACCGCCTGGCCGGTCGCCGCCGGGGCGGCTCGCTTCGCGCTCGACCTGCTCCACGAGGACGAAGGCGGCCTGCTGGTCACCGGCCCGGCCACGTCACCGGAGAACCGCTTCGTGACCGCGGACGGCCCGGCGTCGGTCGACCGGTCCACCACGATGGACGGCACCCTGCTCCGCGAGCTTTTCGCGTTCCTCGAACGGAGCGCGGCGGATGCGGGCGGAGCGGCGGACGCCGGGCTGCTCGCCGAGATCGCCGGGGCGCTCCCGCGCCTGCGGCCGCCCGCGGTGGGGCCGGACGGACGGCTGCTCGAGTGGCACGTCGAGCGCGGGGAAACCGAGCAGGCGCACCGGCACCTCTCGCACCTGGTCGGCGTTTTCCCCGGCAGCTCCTTACTTCCGGAGCACCGCGCGGCGGCCCGCCGCAGCCTCGAAGGACGCGGAGACGAGGGCACCGGCTGGTCGACCGCGTGGAAGGCCGCGCTGTGGGCCCGGCTCGGCGACGGGGACGCGGCCCACCGCCTGCTCGGCCTGCTGCTGCGGCCCGTCCCGGCCGACGGCTCCGAGGACGCCGGTGGCGTCTACCCGTCCCTGCTCTGCGCCCACCCGCCGTTCCAGATCGACGGCAATTTCGGGGCCACGGCGGCCATCGCGGAGATGCTGCTCCAGTCCCACCGGAGCGGCCGGCTCGACCTGCTCCCCGCACTCCCGGCCGCCTGGCCCGATGGCGAGGTGCGGGGGCTGCGCGCCCGGGGCGGCTTCCGGGTCGACCTGCTCGCCTGGGCGGACGGCGTCCCGGTCCGCGTCGACCTGACCGCCGCACCGGAGGCCGTCGACGGCGGCACGGTCCGGCTGTGCTGGCGCGACGCGGCCGGCACACCCCGCGAGCGGCTCTGGCGAGCCGGCGACGGCACCGTCGAGCTGACGTAGCCGAGCGCGCGGGTCAGGGAGCCAGGCCGTGCTCGTGCAGCCAGGCCAGCTGGACGGCCGGGCTCGAGCCGTAGCCGCCGCCGTGGTCGGCGAACGGCCAGACGGTCATCCGCCGGTCTTCGCCCGCGTAGCGGTTGAACGCCGCGTAGACCGTGGACGGCGGGCAGACCGGATCCATCAGCCCGACGCTGAACAGCGCCGGCGCCGTCGCCCGGGGTGCGAAGTGGACGCCGTCGAAGTAGGACAGCGTCGCGAAAGCCGGCTCCACGCCGTCGCGGCTGTGCCAACGCAGGTACTCGGCGAGCTCCACGTAGGGCCCGTCGCCGCTGATCTCCGCGGCCCGGCGGAAGTGGCACAGGAAGGGCACGTCCGGCAGCACGGCGGCCACCCGGCCGGGCGCCAGCCCGGCGACGGCCAGCGCCAGGCCGCCGCCCTGGCTGCCGCCCGCGACGATCACCCGGTCCGGGTCCAGGCCGGGCAGCTCGCCCACCGCGTCCACGGCGCGGACGCAGTCGGTGATCAGGCGCCGGTAGTAGTGGTGCTCGGGGGAGTCGATGCCGCGGGTCATGAAGCCCTTGACCCACTGGGTGCCCTCGCCCGAACCCCGGTCCGGGGTCTCGTGCCCCTGACCCCGGCTGTCGACGACGAGCTGGGCGTACCCGGCGGCCGGAAACACCAGGCGGTCGGTCGGCAGCCCGCGCCCTTGGCTGTAGCCGAGGTACGTGACGACGACGGGCAGCCGACGTTCGGCACCGCGGGGGCGCAGCAGCCAGGCGGCCACCGGCTCGCCGTTCCAGCCGGGAAAGCGCACGTCGTCGACGTCCACCGTGCGCAGCAGGTACTGATCGGTGACCCGGTCGGCCTTCACCGCCGCGCCGTGGCCGCGTGCCTGGCCGAGCGTCTGTTCCCAGAAGGCGTCGAAGTCCCCGGGGGCGGGCAGCTCCGGGCGGTAGCCGGTCAGGTCTTCGAGGGGCAGGTCCGTCAAGGGCACGGCGTTCCTCCCGGGAGGGGGGACGAACCGAAGCGGAAGCTCGCGAGCCGGAAGTCGCCGTGCAGGGTCAGGCGCAGATCGTGGACGCCGTCCAGCCCGGCGGCGAGCTCCCGGGCCACGATCGTCCACGCGTAGCGGCCGCCGGTGACCGGGACCGGGAGCACCGCCAGCAACCGGTCGTCCGCCCGGAATTCGAGCAGGGCTTCGCCCGGCTCCCCGGCTTCCTTGGCGACCTCGGCCTCGACGACGGCGGCACCGGACAGGTCGACGGAGCCGAACACCAGTGTCGCCGTCCGCGCGGGCTCGCCCGCGCGGACCGCGTCCCCGGTGGTGCGGCCGGCGTCGACGACCGTGACGTCCGTGTGGTCGTCGAAGCCGACGGCCGGGGTGGTCCGGTCGACGACCACGCGCGACGCGGGAGCGGGCCCGGTCACCGTGAGCCCCGCGGTGAGGACGACGTCCTCGGCGGAGCGGGCCACCATGACCTCGTAGGCACCGGGGTCCACGGTGAAGGCCCCGGTGGCGACGTCCCAGTGCGCGAACTCCTCGGCGGGCAACGAAAAGACCAGTTCCGTGTGGGCGCCCGCGGCGAGCCGGACCTTGCGGAAGTCCGCCAGCCGGAGCCGGGGCGCCGCATAGCGGGCGTCGAGCGCCCGGACGTAGAGCTGGGCCACCTCACTGCCGGCCCGCGCGCCGGTGTTGGCCAGCGTCACCGACACGTCGACGGAGTCGTCCCGGGTCAGCGTGGCCCGGGACAGCCGCAGGTCGCGGAAGGCGAAGCCGGTGTAGGACAGGCCGTGGCCGAAGGGGTACAGGGGCGCGGCCCGGTGGTACTGGTAGGTCCAGCCCGCCTTGATGATGTCGTAGTCGAGTGACGGCGGCAGCTCGTCGTCGCCGCGGTACCAGGTCTGGGGCAGCCGGCCGGCGGGGTCGGCCTCGCCCAGGAGCACGGAAGCCAGCGCGCGACCGGTCTCCTGCCCGCCGTGGGAGGTCCACAGCACCGCAGGCAGCTGCGCTTCCGCCCAGTCCAGGGCGTAGGGGTAGCTGCTCATCACGGCCAGCGCCGTCTCCGGGCGGACCGCGGCGACCGCGCGCAGCAGCGCCTCCTGCGCTGCGGGCAACGCGAGACTCCGGCGGTCCTCGGTTTCGCGGCCGTTGATGAGCGGGTGGTTGCCGAGCACCACCACCGCGACGTCGGCCGCCTGCGCGGCGGCGGTGGCCTCCGCGACGCCGTCGCGCAGCACTTCGCGCTGCCAGCACTCGGCGGCCTCGGGCGTCTCGGCTGTGACGCCGACCCGGCCGTCCGCGCCGTCGACGACGGCGTACCGGCCCGTGAGAACGCTGCGCAGTACCACCCCCGCGCCACCGTCGGGAGCGGGCTCCAGCCGGAAGGTCTCGTGCACGTCCCAGCTCTTGACCTGCTCCTGGTCGGCGACCAGCGACGCGTCGGCGTCCTTGAGGCTCAGGTACCGGCCGGTTGCGGCGGACTGCAGCGTCAGCACGCCACCCCAGTCGACGACGTCGAACGCGGTCTCGCCGAGCAGCGCGCCGGAGGTGCGCGACCGCAGGGTGATCCGGTCGGCCGCCGGCACGTGGACGACTTCGCCGCCGTGCGCCCCGAGTGCCGCGCCCAGCGCGTCCGCCACCGTGCTGCGGTACGGCATGGTGCCGCTGTACCAGTCCTCGCACAGCGTGCCGGCGAGCGGGCCGATGACGGCGACCCGGCGTACCCGGGCGGTGTCGAGCGGCAGCAGGCCGTCGTTCTTCAGCAGCACCACCGACTCGGTCGCGGCACGGAGAGCGAGCGCCTGGTGCTCGGGGCAGTTCACGACGTCCGGGCCGATCCCCGCGTAGGGATCGAGGTCCTCGTCGAACTCGCCCAGCCGGAACCGGAGCAGCAACTGCCGCCGCACCGCGCGGTCCACGTCGTCGGTGTCGATGAGGCCGCGGTCCAGCGCCTCGCGCAACCGTCCGATCGTGACGCCGCTGTCGAGGCCGTGGTCGGTGAAGCTGTCGATGCCCGCCTTGAGCGCGGCGGCGTGGGACTCGGCGTGGTCGTCGAAGTAGTGCTCGAGGTCGACCAGGTTGGACGGCGCTTCGGCGTCGCTGACGACGAACAGCTCGTGGCCGGTCGGTTCGGCCCAGCGGCGCAGTTCGGTCTCGATGAGCGGGCTGACGTGGCAGGGGCGGCCGTTCACCAGGTTGTAGGCGGCCATCGCGCCGGTGGCCGCGCCGTCGGCGACCACGGGCCGGAAGGCGGCGAGGTCGTACTCCTGCAGCACCCGGGGGCGCAGGCCGGAGGACGTGACACAGCGGTCGTCCTCGTTGTTGTAGGCGAGGAAGTGCTTGAGGACCGGGGCCGCGCGCAGGAACTGGGGGTGGTCGCCGGTCAGCCCCCGGCAGAAGGCGATGGCCAGCCGGGCGGTGTGCACCGGGTCCTCGGAGTAGCCCTCCTCGTTGCGCCCCCAGTGCGGGTCGCGCAGCAGGTTCACCGTGGGTGCCCAGGCCTGCAGGCTGTTGGCCGCGGTGCCCTCGACGGGCGGGCGGTGGTAGTGGAACGCGCGCAGTTCGACCGAAACGGCCTCGGCGACCTGGTGCACCAGCGCCTCGTCCCACGTCGCGCCGAGCCCCACCGCCTGGGGGAAGACCGTGGCCGGGCCGAGCCAGGAGACACCGTGCAGGGCCTCGGTCCCGGTGCGGAAGGCGCCGACGCCCAGGCGCGGGACGGCCGGGGCGTGCTGATGCACCATTGCGATCCGCTCGTCGAGCGTCAGCCGCTCGAGCAGGTCGTCGACGCGCTTGCGCAGCGTCAGCGCCGGATCGCGGAAGGGGAGCCGCTCGGCGGCGGGGGCGGGGAGCGAACTCACGTGGTAACCCTTCGGGTCAAGGCCGGATGTGAAGCGCTTCGACGGTCGCATGGGGGTGTTCCCCTGTCAACTACCAGGAGTTTTGACCGCGAAGAGCGGATCGGCTCTTGCCGAACGGGAAGACCTGTGATTACGCTCACGGCCAGCGTTCAAGCGCTTCGACACTTCGACGAGGAAGGTCGCCACACCCATGGCCATCGAGTGGAACCGCAGAAGGTTCATCAGTGCCGCCGCCACCGTCGTCGGAGCGGCCGCCATGGCGCCGGCGCTTTCCGCGTGCTCGGGCAGCCCGGCCCCGCAGACCGGAGCGAACACCGAGCCGGGTCTCCGCGCGGCCCTGCCGGCCTACCTGCCGAACACCGCGATCAGACCGGAGATCCCCAGCGTCGCGGGCGGTCCCGACGTGCTGACCGACGCCGGTTTCCTCACCTACCCGGCCAATCCGGTCGCCACCGTCGCCGGTGTGCCCGGGCGCGGCGGGAGCTACACCGCGGTCACGCCGCTGTGGGGCACCGTGCCGTCGGCGGGCAACTCCTTCTACCAGGCCATGAACAAGGCGCTGGGCGTCGACCTCGCCATGAAGCCGGCGGACGGGAACAACTACAACACGATCATCCCCACCATGACCGCCGCGAAGCGGCTCCCGGACTGGATCCAGCTCCCGGCCTGGTGGAACCCCAACTTCAACCTCGGCGGGCTGGCCGGGACGCAGCTGGCGGACCTGACGCCCTACCTCGCGGGCGACAAGATCAAGAAGTACCCCAACCTCGCGGCCATCCCGACCGCCGCCTGGCGGACCGGCATCTGGGGCGACAAGCTCTACGGGATCCCGGGCTTCGCCACCGGCCTGCCCCTGGCCGGCATCGTCTACTACCGGCGCGACATCCTCGACGCGAAGGGCATCACCGCCGACCAGGTGCGCTCCGCCGACGACTACCTGAACCTGGGCAAGGAACTGACCGACGCCAAGCGGGGCGTGTGGGCCTTCGACGACGTGTGGACCTACCTCTCCCCGGCCTGGGGCGTGCCTTTCCGGTGGAAGGTCGACAACGGCAAGCTGGTCCACAAGTACGAGATGCCGGAGTTCCTGGAAGCCCTCGACTGGCACTACCGGCTCGCGACCGCCGGGTACGTGCACCCGGACGCGCTGGCGGGCGACAACGCCAACGCCAGTCCCCGGTTCTACGCCGGGAAGACGCTGATCCAGGGTGGCGGGGCCGGGAACGGCGCGTGGAACGTCGCCGACCACGAGTCCGGCACCGCCGCGACCCCTGGCTACCGGCGCGGTGCGTTCAACATCATCGCCGCCGACGGCAAGAGCAATCCGCAGCTCTTCCTGACCAACTCGACGTCCGAGCTGAGCTACCTCAACAGCAACCTGAAGCCCGAGCAGATCGAGGAGCTGCTGGCGGTCGCGAACTACCTGGCGGCGCCGTACGGCTCGGCCGAGTACACGATGGTCAACTTCGGCGTCGAAGGCGTCCACCACACGAGGGTGAACGGGGTGCCGACGCCCACCGACGACGGCAAGAAGAACGTCCAGGCGCAGACGTACCCGTTCCTGGCCTCACCGCCGCAGGTGATCAGCAACCCGGGCGCGGACGTCGTCACCAAGGACAACGCCGCCTGGCAGGCCGCCAACGCGAAGGCCGTCTACAAGCCGGTCTTCTGGAACATGAACGTCGCCCTGTCGCAGGCGCTGGCCACGGCCGAGGCCGCGCAGGCCGTCGAGGACACCATCAAGGACTGCTACCACGGCAAGAAGAAGGTTTCCGACGTGCAGGCGGCCATCGCCGGCTGGAAGTCGGGCGGCGGTGACCGGCTGAAGCAGTGGATGACCGACAACGTGCTGCAGAAGTACGGCACGGGTCAGTGAGCACGGCGGTACCGCGGCGCGCGGCAGCGCCGTCGCGGCGGAACTGGCGGTTCCGGCTGCGGCGCGACCGGTCGCTGCTGCTGATGACGCTGCCCGCGGTCGTCCTGCTGATCGTGTTCAACTACGTGCCGCTGTCCGGGCTGGTCACCGCGTTCCAGGAATACGACCCGCTGGTCGGGGTCCGGTACAGCGAATGGGTCGGCCTGGACCAGTTCAGCCGGCTCTTCACCGACCCGCTGTTCTGGGGATCGCTGAAGAACACGCTCTACCTGAGCTTCGTGCAGCTGATCCTGTTCTTCCCGATCCCGATCGCGCTGGCCCTGCTGCTCAACACGGTGCTCAGCGAGCGGCTGCGCAACTTCATCCAGTCCGTCGTCTACCTGCCGCACTTCTTCTCGTGGGTGCTCGCCGTCACGATCTTCCAGCAGATGCTCGGCGGCGCGGGCGCGCTCAACCAGTTCCTGCGCGGCCACGACCTCGGCACCTGGGACGTCATGACCGACCCGGGCACCTTCGCGCTGCTGGTCACCTCCCAGGCCATCTGGAAGGAGGCAGGCTGGGGGATCATCGTCTTCCTGGCCGCGCTCGCCGCCATCAACACCGAGCAGTACGAAGCGGCGGCCGTGGACGGGGCGGGGCGGTTCCGCCGGATGTGGCACATCACGCTGCCCGGCCTGCGCGGTGTCATCATGCTGATGCTGGTGCTGCGCCTCGGCAACGCGCTCACGGTCGGCTTCGAACAGTTCCTCATCCAGCGGGACGCGGTCGGCCACGACGCGGCCGACGTGCTCGACACCTTTTCGTTCTACTACGGCATCGCCACCGGCAACTACAGCTACGGCGCGGCGGCCGGCCTGTTCAAGAGCGTCATCTCACTGCTGCTCATCTGGGGTGCGAACCGGCTCGCGCACGCCTTCGGTGAAGACGGGTTGTACCGGAAATGACCGACGTGCTCACGATCCAGCGCAAGAACGGAACCACCCGGGTGCCCAAGGCGCCCGCCCGGAGCCGGAAGCGGTCCGCGCGCCCGGCCTGGGAGGAGCCGCCGACGACCGTCGGCCAGGCCGCGAAGGGGCTCACCTTCGCCGGCGTACTGGCGGTCGTCGTCGTCCCGCTGTGGATCGTCGTGGTGACCAGCCTGTCCACCCAGGGCGCGATCAACCGCGCCGGCGGGCTGGTGATCTGGCCCGACGGGCTCACCTTCGAGGCCTACAGCCAGATGCTGGCCGACACGACCGTGCGCTCCGCGTTGCTCGTGAGCTTCGGCATCACGGCGGTCGGCACGGTCGTGTCCATGGCCGTTTCGGTGCTGTGCGCCTACGGTCTGTCCCGGGCCCGCTCGTTCGGCCACCGGTTCCTGCTGACCCTGTTGGTCGTCACGATGTTCGTCAGCGGCGGCCTGATCCCGACCTTCCTGGTCGTCACCGGCCTCGGCGGCTACGGCCAGTGGTGGGCGCTGATCCTCCCGAGCGCGGTCTCGGTCTTCAACATCCTCGTGCTGCGCTCCTTCTACTCCGGCACGTCCGCCGACCTGATCGAGGCGGCGCGCCTCGACGGGGCGGGGGACTGGCGGATCCTGTGGTCCATCGTCCTGCCCACCTCGCGCGCCGTGACCGCGGTGATCGCGCTCTTCTACGGCGTCGGCTACTGGAACTCGTTCTTCAACGTCATGCTCTACATGCCGACGGACAGCGAGAAGTGGCCGCTGCAGTACGTGCTGCTCACCTACGTCAGCCGGGGAAACGGGATGCCGGGCTCGCTCAACGCGGGCTTCGGCACGATCCAGGCGCAGACCGCGCCCTTGGCGCTGCAGATGGCCGTGGTGGTCCTGACCCTGGTGCCGTTGCTGCTCGTCTACCCGTTCATGCAGAAACACTTCCGCACCGGCGTGCTGACCGGGGCGATCAAGGGCTAGGTTCCGGATTCTCCCCGGAACGACACCAGAAAGGCAGGTACACCCCCCATGGTGACCCTCGCCGACGTGGCCAGACGCGCGGGCGTTTCGGCCAGCACGGTCAGCTACGTGCTGAGCGGCAAGCGCACGATCTCCGAAGCGACCCGGCGCCGGGTCGAGCGGGCCGTGTCCGAGCTCGGCTACCACCCCAACGCGGGTGCCCGGGCACTGGCCGGACGCCGCTCGCACATCATCGCCCTCGTCGTGCCGCTGCGCGCCGACGTCTACGTGCCGATCATGATGGAGATCGCCATCTCGGTCACCGTGTCGGCCCGGCAGCACGGCTACGACGTGCTCCTGATCACCAACGACGAGGGCCCGGAGGGAGTGCGCCGGGTCGCCGCGAGCGGGCTGGCGGACGGCGTGATCCTGATGGACGTGGAGCTGGAGGACGAGCGCATTCCCGCGCTGCGGGCCAACAGCACCCCGGCCGCACTCATCGGCCTGCCCGACGACCCGCGCGGCCTGTCCTGCGTCGACCACGACTTCGCGGCGGCGGGTGCGCTCTGCACCGACCACCTGGCCGACCTGGGGCATCGGGAGATCGCCTTCATCGGCTACGGGTCCGGCGTCTACGACCGGCACGCCGGGTACGCCGAACGCACGGTCAAGGGCTTCCGCGAGCGTGCCGAACAGCGCGGCCTGCGGTACGTGCACCGGCCCTGCGAAGGCACCTACGAGAGCACCGCCGGGGTGCTCTCCCGCATTCTCTCCGACCGGCCGGGGACCACGGGTTTCGTGGTGCAGAACGAAGGGGCGATCGGTCCGCTGCTCGGCCTCCTGCGCGCCAGCGGGCGGACCGTACCCGAGGACGCCTCGGTGATCGCCCTCTGCCCGGAACAGCTCGTCGAGCAGTACGCGCCCCGGCTGACGGCCGTGACCGGTCCGGCCCAGGAACTCGGCCGCGTCGCCGTCGACCAGGTCCTGGGCAACATCGCCGCGGCGGCGAACGGGCAGGAACCGGACGAGCGGCTGGTCCTGCTCAGCCCGGTCCTGACGGTGAGCGAGAGCACGGGACCCCCGCCACGACAGGTCGTCCACCGGTGACGCGCCGGCTGGTCAGCAGGCTCGGCGGGCTCGCCTTCGGCGGGGACTACAACCCCGAGCAGTGGGACGAGCCCGTGTGGCGGGAAGACGACGAGCTGATGCGGCGGGCCGGGGTCAACCTGGCGACGGTCGGCGTCTTCTCCTGGGCCCTGCTGGAGCCGGAAGAAGGCCGCTACGACTTCGCCTGGCTCGACGCCCACCTCGACCGCCTCCACGCCAACGGGATCGCCGTCGACCTGGCCACGCCGACCGCGTCGCCGCCCCCGTGGTTCACGCTGGCCCACCCGGACGCCCTGCCGGTCACCGCCGACGGCACCACGCTGGTCCACGGCAGCCGGGACACCTACTGCCTCGCGGCGCCCGCCTACCGCAGCGCGGCGAGCCGGATCGCCGCCGCGCTGGCCGAGCGCTACGGCGACCACCCGGCGGTGGCGCTGTGGCACGTGCACAACGAGTACGCCACGCTCTGCTGGTGCGAGCACACCGCCGCGGCGTTCCGGCGGTGGCTGCGGGCCCGCCACAGCTCGCTCGACGCGCTCAACGCGGCGTGGGGTACGGCTTTCTGGAGCCAGCACTACACCGGCTGGGAGCAGGTGCTCCCGCCTCGCGCGACCCAGTGGCACAAGAATCCGGGCCAGGCACTGGACTTCCGCCGGTTCTGGTCCGACGAGGTCGTCGCCGCCTACCGCGAGCAGCGCGACGTGATCCGCGACCGCAGCGACCGGCCGGTGACGACCAACCTGATGGTGCCCGGGTACCAGAACCTGGACCTGTGGGCGCTCGGCCGCGAGGTCGACTTCGTCGCCATCGACCACTACCCGGACGCTTCGGGCGTCGACGCCGCGGCGGACACCGCCTTCGGTGCCGACCGCGCCCGGTCGTTCGCCCGCGGCCGGCCGTGGCTGCTGATGGAACAGGGCACCAACACCGTCTACGCCGGCGATCGGACGCTGGGCAAGGAACCGGGGGAGATCCTGCGGCACAGCCTCGGCCACATCGCGCGCGGTTCGGAGGGCGCGCTGTTCTTCCAGTGGCGGCAGTCCCGCGCGGGCGCCGAGCAGTGGCACTCGGCGATGGTCCCGCACGCCGGGCCGGACAGCCGCATCTTCCGCGAGGTGACGGCGCTCGGTGCGGCCGTCGCCGGCCTCGGCGAGCTGGCCGGGTCGACGGTCCAGGCGCGCGTGGCCGTGCTGCACGACGCGGACGCGTGGTGGGCGTCGGACGGTGACGGCCTGCCCTCGGCCGACCTCGACTACCACGCGACCCTGCGCCGCGCGCACCGGACGTTGTGGGACGCCGGCGTCACCGCCGACTTCGCGCACCCGGAAGACGACCTGAGCCGCTACCCGCTCGTCATCGCCCCGGCCTTGTTCCTGATCTCCGACGCCGGCGCCGCCGGTCTCCGGCGCTACGTCGCCGACGGCGGCACGCTGCTCGTCCAGCAGTTCGGCGGGGTCGTCGACGAACGCGTCCACGCGCGCCTCGGCGGCTACCCCGCCGCCCCGCTGCGCGAGGCACTGGGGATCCGGGTCGAGGAGCACCGGCCGCTGCGGCGGGCCGAGCGGATCGCCCTCTCCGACGGCTCGCACGGCACCGTCTGGAGCGAGTCCGTGCGCGCGGAAGGAGCCGAAACGCTGGCGGCGTACCGCGACGGCATGCTCGCGGGCGCCCCGGCTCTCACCCGCCACCGCTTCGGGGCGGGTCAGGGCTGGTACCTGTCCACCACCCTCGACGACCCGGGTTACGCCGCCCTGATCGGCCGGCTGGTCACCGAGACCGGCGTCGACCGGGAACGGCCGGAGCTGCCGACCGGCGTCGAAGCCGTCACCCGCCACGCCGAGGACGGACGGCGGTGGCAGTTCCTGCTCAACCACCGGACCGACGCGGTGCCGCTGCCGGAACCCGCCCACGACCTGCTCACCGGCACGACGGTGGGCGAGCTGGCCGCCGGCGGCTGCGCCGTGCTGCGGCTGTCCTGACGTACCCGGAACGGAAAGCGAGCGCATGGCCGTGCCCCCGAAGACCGTCGCCAACCCGGTCCTGCCCGGGTTCCACCCCGATCCCAGCGTCTGCCGGGTCGGCGAGGACTACTACCTCGTGTGCTCCAGCTTCGAGTACTTCCCCGGCGTGCCTCTCTTCCACAGTCGTGACCTGGTGCACTGGGCGCAGCTCGGCAACGTCCTGGACCGGCCGAGCCAGCTGCGCCTCCCCGTCGAAACGCCGTCGTCCGCGGGGATCTACGCCCCGACGCTGCGCCACCACGACGGCCGGTTCTGGCTGATCGTCACGAACGTCAGCGACGGCGGGCACCTGCTGGTCACCGCCACCGATCCGGCGGGCCCGTGGTCGGAGCCGGTCCGGTTGCCGGCGGTGCCCGGCATCGACCCGGACCTCGCCTGGGACGAAGAGGGCGCCTGCTGGTGCACGTACGCGGGAGTCGGGCAGGTCCGGATCGACCCACGCACGGGGGAAGCGCTCGGTCCGCAGCGCCGGCTCTGGTCCGGCACACCCGGCGGCAAAGCCCCGGAAGCACCGCACCTGTACCGGATCGGCGAGTACTGGTACCTGCTGATCGCCGAAGGGGGCACGGAGCGCGGCCACGCCGTCTCGATCGCCCGCGGTCCCGCGCCCACCGGCCCGTTCGAGCCGTGCCCCGCCAACCCGATCCTCACGCACCGCGGAACCGACCACCCGATCCAGAACACCGGCCACGCGGACCTGGTGCAGGCCCCCGACGGTTCCTGGTGGCTGGTGCTGCTCGGCGTCCGCCCGGGCGGCGGCACTCCCGGCTGGCACGTGCTCGGCCGGGAGACCTTCCTGGCGCCGGTGGAGTGGGTCGACGGCTGGCCGGTCCCAGGCCCGCTGGAACTCGACCTGCCCGCGCCGCCGTGGCCGCTCCGGCCCGGCCCCGCCGTGCCGGAGCGGGACGACTTCGACGTCGGCGAGCTGCGGCCGCACTGGGTGTCCGTGCGCAGCAGGCCCGAGGAGCACTGCACCACGCAGGAGCGGCCCGGGTGGCTGACCCTGCGAGCGCGGGGCGGCGGCATGGACGATCCCGGTGTCGTGTTCGCCGGACGGCGCCAGCAGCACTTCTCGTGCCGGGTGCGCACGCTGATCGACCCGGCGGACGGACGCGGTGGCCTGGCGGTCCGGCTCGACGAGGAGCACCACTACGAGATCGAGGCGGGGTCCGGAGCGGTCACGGTGCTCGCTCGCATCGGCCCGCTGCGCACGGTGGTCGCCACTCTGCCGGTGCCGGCCGGGCCCGTGGTGCTCGGCGTCGACGTGACCCCGCAGGTCCCCGGCGAGCCGCGCTCCGGACCCGACTCCGTCGCGTTCGGCGTCGAGGAGCCGGACGGCGCTTTCACCGTGCTCGGCACCCTGGACGGCCGGTACCTGTCGACCGAGGTGGCCGGCGGCTTCACCGGCCGCGTCATCGGCGTGTACGCCGCCGCCGGCACCGTCCACTTCGACTGGTTCGACTACGAGCCGGGCGACCACGACCGAAAGGCTTGAGACATGGCGGAAACACGACGGCGCGGGGTCCGGCTGCTGACCAGCGTGCTGACGGCCTTGACCCTGCTGGGCGGGCTCACCACCGGCACGGCGTCCGCGGAGACGTCCCACGCGCCCCCGACCGCGATGGCCGCCGTGGCGGCGATGCAGCCCAGCTGGAACCTGGGCAACACCCTGGACGCGATCCCGGACGAGACGTCGTGGGGCAACCCTCCGGTCACCAAGGCCCTGTTCGACACGATCCGTGCGCAGGGCTTCCGCAGCGTCCGGATTCCCGTGACGTGGGGCGGTCACCAGTCGGCGACCGCGCCGTACACGATCGACCCGGCCTTCCTGGCGCGGGTCGAGCAGGTGGTCCGCTGGGCCGAGTCCGACGGTCTCTCCGTCGTGCTCAACGTCCACCACGACTCGTGGCAGTGGATCGCCGCCATCACCACCGATCACGACAACGTCCTCGCGCGCTTCACTGCCACCTGGAGCCAGATCGCCGCCGCGTTCCGGGACGAACCCGCGAAGCTGCTCTTCGAGAGCGTCAACGAACCGGCGTTCACCAACGCCACCGACGCGCAGAAACTCCGGTTGCTCAACGAGCTGAACACGACGTTCCACACCATCGTGCGCGGTTCGGGCGGCCGGAACGCGACCCGCCTGCTCGTCCTGTCGACCCCGAGCGGCACCCCGGGCCGGCCGCAAATGGACGACCTGGCCACCACGATCAGCTCGCTGCACGACCCGAACCTGGTCGCCACCGTGCACTACTACAGCTTCTGGCCGTTCAGCGTGAACATCGCCGGCTACACCCGGTTCGACGCCACCGTCCAGAAGGACATGACCGACACCTTCGCGGCGATGCACGCCGCGCTCGTGGCCAAGGGCATCCCGGTCTACCTCGGCGAGTACGGCCTGCTCGGCTACCCCGACCACTTCCATCCCGATGTCGTCGAGCGGGGCGAGGCGCTGAAGTACTTCGAGGCGCTCGGCCACCAGGCGCGGATCAACGGTGTCACCACCGCCCTGTGGGACCCGTTCTCGTTCCTGAACCGCGACACGCTGCAGTGGCGGGATCCCGGCCTGGTCGCCCAGATCAAGTCGAGCTGGACCACCCGCTCCGGCACCGCGTCGACGGACCAGGTCTTCGTGCGCAAGTCCGGCCCGGTCACCGCCCAGACGCTCACCCTCGACCCGAACGGCTCGGCGTTCCTGGGACTGTGGCAGGGCGCCACCCCGCTGTGCCGGGGCCGGGACTACACCGTCTCCGGTGACCAGCTCACCCTGACGGCGGCCGCGCTCACCCGGCTGACGGGCGACCGGGCCTACGGTGTCAACGCCACCCTCCAGGCCCGGTTCTCCCGCGGAATCCCGTGGCCGGTCAGCGTGATCACCTACGACCCGCCGGTACTGGCGGACGCCACCGGCACGACCGGCTCGTTCGCCGTTCCGGTCCGGTTCCAGGGCGACGCGCTGGCGACGATGGAGGCCGAGTACGACGACGGCAGCAACGCCGGGCCCGCGAACTGGACCTCCTACCAGCAGTTCAACGACGCGTTCTCGCCCGACTACCCCGGCGGGGCGATCACGCTGACGCCCGCGTTCTTCGGTGCGGTCACCGGCGGCGCCCGGGTGACGCTGACCTTCCACTTCTGGAGCGGCGCCACCGTGCGGTACTCCGTCACCAAGTCGGGAACCGCCGTGACCGGCACCGTTTCCTGATGGCCGCCCTGCCCGCGCGCGTCCTGTTCGGCGCCGCCTACTACGCCGAGTACCAGCCGCACGAGCGGCTCGAAGCCGATCTGGACCTGATGGCCCAGGCCCGGTTCACGGTGATCCGGGTGGGCGAGTCGGTGTGGTCCACCTGGGAGCCGGAGAACGGGCGGTTCGACCTGGAGTGGCTCCAGCCGGTGCTCGACGGCGCCCACGAACGCGGGATCGCGGTGCTGCTCGGCACGCCGACGTACGCCGTGCCGCCCTGGCTGTCTCGGCAGTACCCGGAGATCGCCGCCGACCACGCGACCGGGCAGCGCGTCGGGTGGGGTGCCCGGCAGGAGGCCGACTTCACCCATCCCGCCTTCCGCTTCCACGCGGAGCGGGTGGTGCGGAAGATCCTCGGCCGCTACGCCGGGCACCCGGCGGTGATCGGCTTCCAAGTGGACAACGAGCCCGGCCTGCGCCTGCCGCACAACCACGGCCTCTTCCAGCGGTTCGTCGACCACCTGCGCGCCCGGTACGGCGACGTCGAGACCCTGAACCGCGAATGGGGCCTGGTGTACTGGTCGCACCGGCTGTCCACCTGGGCCGACCTGTGGACCCCGGACGGCAACGGGCAGCCGCAGTACGACCTCGCGTGGCGGGCGTTCCAGGCGCGCCAGACCACCGAGTTCGTCGCCTGGCAGGCCGATCTCGCCCGGGAGTACGCCCGGCCCGGCCAGTTCGTCACGACCTGCCTCTCCTACGGTCACGTCGCGCTGGAGGACGACGAGCTCACCGACAACCTGGACGTCACCGCGGGCAACCCGTACTACGACCTGCAGGACGGTCTCGTCCTGCCCGACCCGACCCCCGACGACCACGAGCAGCAGTGGAAGACCACCGGCGTCTGGGCACTCCTCCAGAGCGCGGACCGGATCTTCTCCTCCCGCCAGGAACCGTTCCTCGTCACCGAGACGAACGCGCAGGCGATCAGCTCCCCGTGGGACAACCGGCCCGGTTACGACGGCCAGTGGCGTCAGGCCGCCTGGGCGCTGGTCGCCCGCGGCGCCCGGATGATCGAGTACTGGCACTGGCACACCCTGCACTTCGGGACCGAGACGTACTGGGGTGGCGTCCTGCCGCACAGCGGGCGTCCCGGCCGCGTGTACGCCGAGCTGGCCCGGCTCGGCGCCGAGTTCGCCGCGGCCGGGCCGGTGGCCGCCGGGATCGAACCGGACGCCGACATCGCGATGGTCTACTCCGTGCCGAGCAAGTGGCTGATGCAGAAGTACCCGCCACTGTCCACAGCGGACGGTGGCCCGGACCCCGCGGCCTACCACCGCATCTTCGATCCGTTCTACCGCGGCGCCTTCGACGCCGGGCGTCAGGTCCGGATCTTCCACGCCCGCCAGTTGCGCGACGGGATTTCCCCCGAGGCCGCGGCGCGACGGCACCCGGTGCTGATCGCCGCAGGCCTCTACATCGCCGATGACGCGATGCTCGACTGGCTCGCCGCCTACGCGCACAGTGGCGGTCACCTCGTTCTCGGTCCGCGCACCGGCTACGCCGACCACGAAGCCCGGGCCCGGCCCGAGCAGGCTCCGCCGCGGCTCGTGGCCGCCGCGGGAGTCCGGTACGACGAGTTCAGCAACCTGGCCACGGGTTTGCCGCTGCGCGCGGTGCCCGGCAGCCCGCTCCGGCTGCCGCCGGGGGCCACCGCGACCCGCTGGGTGGACGGGCTCACCGTCGTCGACGCCGAGGTGCTCGCGGAGTACGACCACCCGCACTTCGGCCGCTGGCCCGCTGTCACCACCCGCGGCCACGGCGCGGGCCGGGTCACCTGCGTCGGCACGGTGCCCGGCCGCGACCTGGCCCGGGCGCTGGCGGCGTGGCTGGCCCCCGAACCGGTCAGCGGCTGGTCCGGCCTGCCGCCACCGGTCACGGTGACGACGGGGACGGCGCCGGACGGGCGCCGGGTGCATGTCGTCCACAACTGGAGCGGGCTGGCCGCCGAGGTGGAGACGCCGGCGACGCTGGCCGACGTCCTGGACGGGAGTACCGCGCCCGGCGGTGCGACGGTCCGGCTGGGTGCTCGGGACGTGCGGGTGTTCGTCGCGGGGCGCCCGTGAACTGCCTGCCGGTCGGCGGTTCCTCCGTCGTGGGGACAACGCCGCGAGCTAGCGTAAGGCGGTGAGGAGCTTGCCCAGCGCGCCGGCGGCCGTGGCGGAGGTGTAGGGGCCGAGGGCCACGAGGGACGCGACGAGGGCGGCGATCTCGCCGGGGCTGAAGCTCACCGGTGGCACGACGGCCGGCATCGTGAGCCGGTAGCCGCCGCCGGCGCCGGCCTTGACGTCGACCTCGACCGGGACGCCCGCCGTGCGCAGGCGGGTGACGTCGCGTTCGACGGTCCGCACGGCCGGAGCCGACGAGCCGATCCATCCGCGGTCCCCTTACCCGACGTGGCTTTGCCGGGAATCGGATTCTACGGTGATTCCATGGTCATCGTTCGCCCCGCGTCCCACTTCGACGACGTCGCTTCGATCCTGAACCCGAGCGGGAACGAGCGTGCCTGCTGGTGCCTCGCTTACCGCGTCACGGCGGCCGAGTACAGCGCGCTGCGTGGTGAAGCACGAGCCGAGCGGGTCCGTGGCCTGTGCGCGGACGAGTCCGCGCCGGGCGTGCTCGCCTATGACGGGGCCACGCCGGTCGGCTGGTGTGGAGTGTCGCCGCGCTCGAGCATGGAACGGTTGAAACGCTCCCGGACGATGCCGCCGCTCGACGATCTGGCGGTGTGGAGCGTGGTCTGTTTCGTGGTGCGTTCGTCGCACCGGGGCCAGGGCGTGTCCGCGGCGCTGCTGGCCGGGGCGGTCGACTACGCGCGTTCGTGCGGCGCCCCGGCGGTGGAGGGCTACCCGGTCGATCCGGAGGGCGCGCGCATCAGTTCGAGCGCGGCGCACGTCGGCATGACGTCCCTGTTCGAAGCGGCGGGATTCGAGCGGGTCCGGCCGACCGAGGCGCGGGCCGATCGCCGGGTTCGCTGGCTGATGCGGCGGGATCTCCGCCGACCGGACGCCGGGGTCTGACTCTCCGCGCTACGAACGCAAAGCCGGGCACTTCCTCGCCCTCGCGCACGTCTGACCAGCGATGTTCGTCATGCGGTGACACAACCTGAACGCTTTGGGTGCGCGTTGGCAAAGACGGGGTGTCAGGGCGAAGCGAAACCCGAGGAGCTTCATGTCGTCAGACGCGGAACTGATCGGTAGGTCGCTGCGCGGAGACACCGATGCCTTCGTCGAAGTGATCAGCCGGCACGAGACCGCGCTCGGGAACTACCTGGCGCGCAGAGTGGGGCGGCAGGCCGCCGAGGACGTGCTCGGCGATGTGTGGGTGGCGGCTTACGAGTCCCGTGCGAACTACGACCGTTCCTATCCCGAAGCCAGGCCTTGGTTGTACGGCGTCGCGCTGAACAGGCTGCGCCGGCACTGGCGGTCCGAACCGGCCGAGGAGCCGGCGTCGGACCTGACCGGCGTGGCGAGTGACTGGGATCCGTGGCCGGCGGTGGATGCCCGCGTGGACACGCAGGCACTGCTGAGCAGGGCACTGGCTCGGCTCAAACCGGAAGAGCGGGAAGTGCTGGGCCTGGTCGCCTGGGAGGACCTGACCGTCGCCGAAGCCGGGCGGGTGCTCGACATCCCGGCCGGCACGGCCCGCCGCCTGTTGCACCAGGCGCGCAAGGCATTGCGTGAAGCCCCCGAAGTGGTCGCGCTGCTGCAAGTCCCGACAACCTGAAAGACAACCCATGGACGAAATGGATCTCATGAAGAATCTGCGCGACGTGCCGTCCCCCGGCCCCGAGGCCTATGACCGCGCCCGCACGGCACTGCACACGGCGATGGCGGAACCCGCGGCCACGGTCGTGCGACCGAAGCGCTGGTTTTCCTGGCCCAAGGTCAGCGTCGCCGCCGTGGGCGCGGCGGCCGTCGCGGCGGCGGTGGTGGTGGTGAGTACGTCCGGCGGCAGCGTCCCGGCCGGCCCGTCCGACGCGGCCCCGCAGGCGCCCGAGGCACCACTGGTGAAACTGGCCTCCGCGGTCAAGGCGGCCGGCACGCAGCCCGGAGACGCGTCGCTGATCATCAACACGAAGTTCGGGCTGAACAACAAGCCGGACCTCTACTACACCATCTACACCGACAAGGGTGAGCAGTTCACGGGCGACTCGACGAAGTCCCTGGTGGCCGCAGTCGCCAAGGGCGACGCCCAGCCTGCCACGCCGTACGACGGGAAGGTCATGGCGGCGGCCCGGCTCGCCGCGAACGGCGACGTCGAAAAGGCCAGGATCGCGATGATCACCGCGTCCGGCAATCCCCTGGGAATCGGCCTGAGCCCCGCCGAGGCGGACAAGGCCTGGGCGGCCGCCCAAGCGGAGGCCGCGGAGATGTTCCGCAAGATCGGCAAGCCGTTCCCGGGCCCCAAACCGCGTCCGACGGGCAAGGACCTGGAGAACCTCGTCAACAACCACCTGTTGAGCAACATCGAACACGCGCTGTTCGCCAACGCCGCCGACGCGGAGGTCCGCGCGGGCGTGCTGAAGCTGTACGCGACCATCCCGGACATGATCGTCGGCAAGACCAAGGTCGACGGCCATGCCGCGCTGACCCTCACTGCGCCCCCCGCCATCCTGGACGGCAGTACGGACGTCCTCATCATCAACGCCGACAACGGCCTGCCGATCCGTGAGGAGATCACGTCGGCGGAAGCGGCCAAGCGCTGGGTGGTGAACTACAGGTCCTCCCGCGTGACCCTCGCCGACGTGGCCGCGGGCAAGATCTGATCCTCGTACCGGACTGTCTTGGGAGGGTCGAGATCATCTCGGCCCTCCCAGGCAGTTCTGTCTGTGCGTCGCCGCCTGTCGACGAGGCGGTCTTGGTCATGTCCGCGTCTGGACGGTGCCGTAACCGGCCGGCGCGAGGATCGGCGTACCGGCGATCGGGTACGGCGGCCTCCTCATCGAGCGCGCGACCTCCGGCAGCACACTCGCCGAGGTCGCGGACACCGACTTCCTCCGCGCCCTGCGCAACTACGCAGGCCGGCAACGCCGGTTCGGCGCCTGACACCGCGCGGCCGGCGGGGAGCTGTCGTACCGCGGTACCACTCGCCGCGGCGAATTGCCTCCCGCGGTACCACGTCGCGACCCGGGTCCCTTCCTACCGTTGAGGCAGAACGGGCCGGGGCGACCGGTCCGCGGATCCAGGGGATGAACGATGATCGAGGCACACCAGCTGACCAAGCGGTACGGGGAGAAGACGGCGGTCGACCACCTGGACTTCACCGTCCGGCCGGGCACCGTCACCGGGTTCCTGGGGCCCAACGGGGCGGGCAAGTCCACCACGATGCGGATGATCGTCGGACTGGACGCGCCGACCAGCGGCTCGGTCAAGGTCAACGGCCGCCGCTACGCCGAGCACACCTCTCCGTTGCAGGAAGTCGGGGTCCTGCTCGAGGCGAAGTCCGTCCACAGCGGCCGGTCGGCGTTCGACCACCTGCTCGCGCAGGCGCAGACCCACGGCATCCCGCGACGGCGGGTCGACGAGGTGATCGAGCTGACCGGGCTGCAGTCGGTGGCGAAGAAGCGCGCGGGGAGCTTCTCCCTCGGCATGGGCCAGCGGCTGGGGATCGCCGCGGCCCTGCTCGGCGACCCGGCCACGATCATGCTCGACGAGCCGGTCAACGGCCTGGACCCCGAGGGCGTCCTCTGGATCCGCAACTTGCTCAGCGGGCTCGCCGCCGACGGCCGCACCGTGTTCGTCTCGTCGCACCTGATGAGTGAGATGGCGCTGGTCGCCGAGCACCTCATCGTCGTCGGCCGGGGCCGCCTGCTCGCCGACACCACCGTGCACGACCTCGTCCGGGACGCCGGCGGCGACACCGTCCAGGTGGCCACCGCGGACCCCGCGCGCCTGCGCGAGGTCCTGGCCGGTCCCGGCGTCGAGATCGCGGGCCGCACGGGTTCCGAGGAGCTGCAGGTGAAGGGCCTCTCGGCACGCGCCATCGGCACCAAGGCCGCCGAACACGGCATCGCCCTGTTCGAGCTGTCCGCCCGGACCGTCTCCCTCGAAGAAGCCTTCATGGACCTGACCCGCGACGCCGTGGAATACCACGGCGTCACCACCGGCATCGACGCGCTCGGGAGGGCGGCATGACCACCTTGACCCCGGAAGCGCCCGCCCGCACCGTCCGCCCGGTCTACCGGGTGACCGGGCGCCACGTCCTGCGCTCGGAGTGGACCAAGCTCTGGTCCCTGCGCTCCACCTGGATCACCCTGGTCCTCGGCCTGGTGTTCCTGGTCGCCTTCGGGCTGATCTCCGCCGCCCGGTACAAGTCGAACATCGGCTCCGGCCAGCCGCTCGACCCCGACTTCGCCAACGCGACCGCCCTGAGCCTGTCGCTGTTCGGCACGAACTTCGCGCAGCTGGCGCTGGGTGTGCTCGGCGTGCTCGTGACCGCCGGCGAGTACTCCACCGGCATGATCCGCTCGACCTTGACCGGGGTCCCGCGCCGGCTGCCGGTGCTGTGGTCCAAGTCGGCCGTGTTCGGCGTCGTCGCGCTGCTCGTCGGCACGGCCGGCGCGTTCCTCGCCTTCGTCTTCGGCAACGCCATCGTGGCCGGGACGCCCGCGGCGATGTCGCTGTCGGACCCGGGCGTGCTGCGCAGCCTGCTGGGCACCGGGCTCTACCTGGGCCTGGTCGGCGTGATCGGGGTCGCGCTCGGTGCGCTCCTGCGCTCGGTCGCCGGGGGCATCTCGGTCCTCGTCGGCGCGCTGATGCTGATCCCGGGCCTGATCTCCCTGCTGCCGGCGTCGTGGCAGAGCGACATCAGCCCGTACTTGCCCAGCAACGCGGGACAGGCGATGTTCGCCCTGACCCACGACGCCACCACGCTGGCGCCGGCCGCCGGGATGCTGGTCTTCGCCGGCTGGACGGTCCTCCTGCTGGGTGGCGCCGCCTACCGGCTCGCACGGTCCGACGCCTGACGACGCCCACCGCCGGCGCGGCCCCTGGTGCCGCGCCGGCGGTTTTCCGCAACGATGAGCAGGTGACGCCCGTGCCCGACGACCCAGCCGCGGTCCCGTCGTGGACCGGACCCCCGCTGGTCGTGCGCCTCACGTCGTACGGCCAGCGGCTGCGGCAGTCCGACCGGCGCCACCCGTGGGTCCTGGACCTGGCGGTGATCGCCGCGCTGTTCCTGTTGTTCTGCGTGCCGGACCTGGTCCCGCACGACGACGGGCGCGGTCCCGACGAGCTGCGGCTCGCGTTCACCCACCTGCCGGCGGCCGGCACCCTCGCGCTGCAGGCCGGCTTGCTGCTGCCGCTGTTCTGGCGGCGCCGGGCCCCCTCGGTCGCGCTGGCCCTGACCGCGGCGGCGTTCGTCGTCCAGTGGTCGCTCGGGGTCTTCCTGCGCGCCGACGTCGCCCTGCTCGTCGCGCTCTACAGCGTCACCCTGCACGCCCGGCCGCGGCACCTGCCGTGGGCGGGTGCCGGGGTGGTCACGCTCCTGCTCCCTGTGGCGGCCCGGGTCTCCCGGGCGGTGTCCGCGGTGTCGTTCTGGGAGGCGCTGTTCTTCCTGCTCACCGCCGTCACCGCGGCCGTCGCGCTCGGGCTGGCCGTCCGGATCCGCCGGGCCCAGCTGGCGAGCCTGCGCGATCGCGCGCGGCAGCTGGAGATCGAGCGGGACCAGCGCAGCAGGCTGGCCGCCGTCACCGAACGCACCCGGATGGCCCGCGAGATGCACGACATCATCGGCCACAACCTGTCGGTCATCATCACGCTGGCCGACGGCGGTGCCTACGCGGCCGAGGTCACCCCCGAACGCAGCAAGCAAGCGCTCGAGCTGGTCGGCGACGCCGGCCGGCAGGCGCTGGGGGAGCTGCGGCGCATGCTGGGTGTCCTGCGGGACAAGTCGGACGCGCCGGACCTGAACCCGCAACCGGGCATCGGAGACCTCGACGCGTTGTGCACGAGGATCCGCGCCGCCGGACCGGAAATCCTCCTCCGGTCCGCCGGTGAGCTGGACACCCTCGATCGCGGGGTGCAGCTGATGACCTACCGGATCGTCCAGGAGGCGCTCACCAACACGCTCAAGCACGCCGGCCCGCGCACCCGGGTCGACGTCCTGATCGCCGTCGAGGGTCCGGCGCTGCGCATCCGTGTCCAGGACACCGGACCGCCCGGCGCCGCCACGCCGTGCGAGCCACCCGTCGAGGAAGGGCACGGAATCGCCGGGATGCGGGAACGCGCGGCCCTGTACGGCGGCACGGTCACCGTCGGCCCCACCGCCGGCGGTGGCTGGGTCGTGCAGGCGGTCCTGGATCTCACCCCGATCTCCGTTCCGCCCGGCGGTGCGCTGTGACGACCGTGCTCATCGTCGACGACCAGCCCCTGCAACGGTTCGGCTTCCGGATGCTGCTCGACGCGACGCCGGACACCGAAGTCGTCGGCGAAGCCGCGCACGGGGCCGAAGCGGTGCGGCGGACCGCGGAACTGCGGCCTGACGTCGTCCTCATGGACATCCGCATGCCCGGCATGGACGGCATCGAAGCCACCCGGCAGATCCTCGCCACCGGCGGCCGGTCCCGCGTCCTCGTCCTGACCACGTTCGACCTGGACGAGTACGCCTACGCCGCGTTGCGCGCCGGAGCGAGCGGGTTCCTCCTGAAGGACGCCCATCCCGAAGAACTGCTCGCGGGCATCAGGGCGGTCGCGGGCGGTGACGCCGTCATCGCCCCGGCGCTGACCCGGCGGCTCCTCGACACCTACGCCCAGCGGCTCCCGGACGGCAGCGCCGATCCGTCGTCCCGGACCGATCCTCGCTGGCTGACCCTGACCGAACGCGAGCAGGAAATCCTGGTCGCCATCGGCAGCGGGTGGACCAACGGCGAGATCGCCGAACGTCTGGTGCTGTCGGAATCCACGGTCAAGACCCACGTCGGCCGGGTGCTGGCGAAGGTGGGCGCCCGGGACCGCGTCCAGGCGGTGATCTTCGCCTACGACCTCGGCCTGACCCGGCCGAACCCGCCGAGCTGACCTGACCGGCTGGTGACCTCTGTACCGCCCACCTCCGTCCTGACGTGGGCGCCGGATCGGTGTTCACGATCAGAAGGCAGTCAGCGTGATTCCAGCGGACGCCTGCGACGTGGGTGTGTCCGACGAGCGGCGGGCGCCGCCGGTCAAGGGCAGGCCGCCGGTGGGAGAGAACATGCCCATGGTGAACGTCGTGCCGCTCGGGGCCGAAGCGATCGGGATCACGGGGAACGCGTTGCCCCCGGCGCGGACCGAGGTGGAGATGTAGTCGCCGAACATGCGGCCCTGGGAGGTGTTCGGGATCCAGGACAGGTTCATCGGCCCGGCCACCTGGGTGGCGGCGCCCCAGCTGGTGCCGCCGTTGGTCGAGGAGATGAACCCGACGTCGAGCCGGCAGGTCGCGGCGGTGCAGTTCGCGGTGGGGTAGAAGTAGTAGGTCAGGCCGACCCGGGCGCTCGCACCGGAGGTCGAGGGGTCGACGCCGATGCCGGGGACGAAGTGGTCGACGGTGCTGGTGGTGGCGTCGATCGGCACCCGCGTCGGGGCACCCCAGGTGGTTTCGCTGGTGGACTTGCTCAGCACGATGTCGTTGCCGGGGCAGCCGGAGCGGAACCGGCAGTCCGACCAGGCGACGTAGGCGGTGCCGGCGTTGTCGATTTCCGCGCTGGGCAAGGCTTCTTCGCGCAGGCCGCCGGCGGCGTCGTGGTGGCTGATGCTCGAGACGAGGACGGTGGAACGCCAGCTGGCGCCGCCGTCGGTGGAGCGGAACGAGCGGATCTGGTCGTTCAGTGAGAGGTAGGGCACGAGGACGGTCCCGTTCGGCCGGACGACGGGCTGGCCGCCGAGGCCGGTGGCGCTGTCGCCGGTGGCGCGGGCCGGGCCCCAGGTGAGGCCGCCGTCGCTGGAGGTCTTCATCCGGATCGAGTCGCCGGAGCTGGTGATGTCGTACTGGGTGTAGCAGTTGCCGAAGAACGGGCTGGTCGTGGTGTTGTCGCAGACGATCCAGTTCTTGTCCAGCGAGCCGGTGGCGGTGGTGACGGGGTTGCCGAAGGTCTTGCCGCCGTCGGTGGAGCGGCTGGTGAGGACCGGCTCGCCGGTGGGGCAGTTGACGCCGAGGGAGGAGATCAGCCAGACGTTGTGCTTGGCGTCGAAGGCGACGGCGGCGTCGCTGATCTGGCCGCAGGGGCCGCCGGTGTTGGCGGTGGTGCCGGGCAGGAAGCCCTGGGTCCAGGTGGCGCCGCTGTCGGTGGAGGTGGCGAAGCCGATGTCGGACGACCCGCCGCCGGAGACGCGCCCGACCTGGAAGGCCGAGACGATCGTGGAGCCGAACGCGAACGTGTCCGGTTCGACCTCGGTCCGGTGCTGGGCTTGGGCGTCGGTGAACGGATCGGCGCTGACCTGGGTCACGGCGACGTTCGCGGACGCGGACGTCGCGGACACCAGCAAGCCACCAACCACGACGGCCGGCAGCAGGGTGGCGGTGAGGATTCTTCGGGAAAGCGGCATGGCGCGTTCACCTTCTCCGGTGATATGCGGCAGTGAGGCGGGCAGCGGGGTCGCCGCTGCGGGCCATGACGACTGTCGATCCAGCCACTCGGATCGGATGCTGTAAAGGGGTCTCCACCGATCCAGACCCGTTCGGGGGCGGCCGAACGGCGCAAGATTTGGCCGTGCGCTTACTTGCTCCCGTGTGGACAGTGGACACCTCGGTAACGACCGGGCGTTTCGGGACGACCATTCCCACGGCGGCCAAGGCACGGTCGATTCCGTGTGGCTGACCGCAAACCGGAAATACCGGTCAAAAGAGGGAGTACGCCCGTGTCGCGTCCCCGCACCATTTCCGTGATCAGTGTGACGATTCTGAGTACGGCCGCGCTCGGCGTGTTCGCCGTGGCCCCGGCCGCCGCGCAGCCGTTCGGCTACCACCAGCTCAACCCCGTGCAGCAACGCCACGTCTCCGGGCTGCTGTCCACGGTCCTCAACGGCGAAGACCCGGCCAACGCCGCCCGCGCGCTGGTCCCGAACCGGGCCACGCCCTCGGCCGCCGCGCCGTGCGCCAATCGGTTCGGTGCGAATATCAAGGTCAACCAGAACTGCCTGAACCTGACCGACCCCGATCTGCAGGGCCGCGCCCAGGCCCAGAACGAGACCTGGGCCGCCGCCGATCCGAACAACGCCGGCCACGTCATCGCCACCTACAACGACTACCGCCGCGGCGACGGAACCTGTGGCGTCAGCTACTCCCTCGATGGCGCCCGGACCTGGGCCGACGCGACCACGCCGAACGGCTTCAGCCGCGGCACCGACTTCGGTGGCGCACCGCGGGAGTACTGGCAGTCCGGCGGCGACACGTCGGTGGCCTGGGACTCCCGTGGCAACGCCTACCTGTCGTGCCAGGTGTTCAACCGCGGCAGCGCCGTGTCGCCGAACCCGGACCAATCGAGCGCGTTCCTGGTCTTCCGCTCCACCGGCACCAACGGCGCGTCCTGGAACTTCCCCGGACGGCCCGTCGCCACCCACGACGACACTGCCGGCGCCGGGAACTTCCTGCTGGACAAGCAGTTGCTGACCGTGGACAGCAACCCGCGCAGCCCGTTCCGCGACCGCGTCTACGTGTCCTGGACGACCTTCGCCGACGACGGCACCGGCTACATCTACGAGGCCTACTCCGCCGACTACGGCGAAACGTTCTCCGCGCCGGTCCTGGTCAGCTCCGACACGGCGTTGTGCGCCAACCCGCTCGGCTTCCCGACCCCGCGGGGCCGGTGCAACCAGAACCAGGACTCGCAGCCGTTCGTCGGCCCGGACGGCGCGTTGTACGTGGTGTTCAACAACTTCAACAATGCGACCGCGAACCCGGCGGACAACCACAACCAGGTCCTGCTGGCCCGCTCGGCCGACGGCGGGCAGACGTTCTCCACCCCCGTGCTCGTCGGCAGCTACCACGAGCTGCCCGACTGCGCGACCTACCAGAACGGCCAGGACCCCGGCCGAGCCTGTATCCCGGAGAAGGGCCCGTCGGCGAACTCGGTGTTCCGCGCGAGCAACTACCCGATCGGCGGCGTCGACCCGCGGAACCCGCGCCGCGTCCTGGTGACCTACGGCTCCTACATCAGCCGGAACTCCAACGAGGCCACCGGCTGCACGCCGACCGGGTTCAACCCCGCCACCGGCATCAACACCTACACCGGGGTGAAGAACGGCACCTGCAACAACGACATCGTGCTGTCGACGTCGACGAACGCCGGCGCCTCGTTCGCCGGCGGCACCACCGACGTCCGGCAGTTGCCGGTGGTCACCGCCGCACCCGGCCAGGCGCGGACCGACCAGTTCTGGCAAGGCGCCGCGTTCAGCCCGGACGGCACCTTCACGGTCAGCTACTACGACCGCCAGTACGGCGCCGACGAGACCACCGGCTTCTCCGACATCACGGTCTCCACCGGGTTCTCCCCAACCCGAGCGACGTCGAGCAGCATGCCGCCGCCGACGCAGTTCACCGGCACCTTCTACGGTGACTACGCCGGAATCGCCGTCACGGCCCGCACCGCCTACCCGGTCTGGTCGGACACCCGCCCACCGGACCTGTTCCTCTGCCCCGGCACCGGCGCGCCCGGCACCCCGCCGCGCACCTGCCAGGCCGGCGCACCGAACGCGTCGATCGCCAACGACGAGGACATCTATACGAACAGTGTCGGCATCCGCTGACAACGTCCCGAGTGGGTCACCTGCGGCCGCAGGTGACCCACCGGTCGTTCACGTGACCTCAACTCGAAGCTGCCACTGGCTTGGGGCGGTCCGTGGGGCAGTCGCAGCGCCTCGCTCGTCAGTTCACGGGGGAGTCGCCGGATGGCCACCTGGGTGTCGAGCGGTGTTCCCTGGAGCACCGCAGGATCTCGGCGATGTCCCTCCCACTCCCTGGGGTGAAGATGCGTACTCGCGCCAAGTTTGGCCGGTTCCTCGCGGTCGTCGTCGCGGCGGCTGCCGGTGCCGGGCTGATGAGCTCGGCTGCGGCGGCCGCCCCGGGTGCGCCGGGCAGCCGGCCGGCGTTCTGCGGTCACGACCACCGGTCGAGGCCGTCCGCGGGGTACTTGTGCGCCGAGACCGGTGACCTGCTCGACGTGCGGATCGGGGACGTGCGCCCGACGCAGCCGTCGCTGGGCTACGACGAGGTCTACTCCAAGCTGGGTCGCTACACGCTCGGCAAGGACACGGTCGACAAGAAGTTCGACGACTGGTGCGAGGCCGACGGCCGGATTGCCGCGGCGTCGGTGTCGCCCGGAGCGCGCCTGGACGATCCGTCCTCGTTCACCTGCCGGCTGGCCGTCGGCGCGGAGACGCCGGACAGCGTGGCGGCGATGAAGACGGTGGTCATCGGGCCCTGTGGTGAGCCGTTCCTGACCGACGGGCACCACACGCTGACCTCCTTCGCCGAGACCCCCGACGGCGGGCTGAACCTGCACGTCCGGTTGCGGGTGCTGGCGAACTACAGCACGCTGACCCGCCGCGACTTCTGGGCGCGGATGCAGGAGCACAAGTGGGTGTGGCTGCGCGATGCAGACGGCAACCCGATCACCGTGAACAAGCTCCCGAAGTCGGTCGGGCTGGCCCACTTCGGCGACGACCGGTTCCGCGGCCTGCTCTACTTCGGCCGCGACATCGGCTATGCGCAGAATGACCTGCCGTTCCAGGAGTTCTATTGGGGCGACTGGCTGCGCGACGCCAAGCCGGTCGCCCTGGGCACGGGGAACTCCGGTGACCTGGTCGGCTACCTCGCGACGGTCAAGTCGGTCACCCAGGCGATGGTCGCCTTGCCCAAGGACACCGTGGTGGACAGCGGCTTCACGGCCGCGGACCTCGACGCCCTGGGCGCGTGGAACGACGGCGCGGCCGAGGCCAAGGGCGAGTTCGGCAAGCTGAGCAAGCCCTACACCGACGCCAAGCCCGGCAAGCTCGCCTACGCCCTGGAGTACAAGAAGGTCCACGGCCTGGGCTGATTCCCCTCAAGCGGTCGTCGTCGTGGTGGAATCGTCGGTGTCACCTCTCGCTTCGAACGCCTACCGCGAGGACCGGCGCAAGCCGGTGAGCCGGGTCAGCGCGTCGAAGCCGTCGTCGGTGCCGGGCCAGTGGGCGCGGACGGCGTCGAGTCCGGCGCGGCGGACGACACTGCGCAGGACGGCGGTGACGATGATGGCGTCGTCGGCGTAGCCGAGGACGGGGATGAAGTCCGGCACCAGGTCGATGGGCAGCGCGAGGTAGGCCAGCAGCAACCCGAGCCGGACCCGGACGCCGCGGGGAAGTGTCTTGTCGGCGGCCAGGCGCCGGATGAGCCGCAGGACGTCCGGCAGCAGCCGCAGCGCCTCCCGCAGGCGCCCACCGCGCGGCCGGATCACGAGCAGCGCCACGATCAGGACGAGCCAGGTCAGCAGCAGTGCGCAGCCGACGCCGATGAGCAGGTCCCCCCAGAACGAGCCGGTCATTTCTCCTTCACCGCCCGCAGCCGGGGGGCCTCGGCGTGCAGGGCCGCTTCCTCGAAGGCCGCCAGCTCCTCGGCGGCCTGCTCCACCGCGTCGCGGGCGGCCTGGCCGGCGGGGGCGTCGAAGTAGTCCCGGGCGGCGACCTTGCCCATCCAGGTGCGGAAGCGCTGCAGGTCGGCCTCGGACTCCTCGACTTCGGCGTAGGTGGCGTTGCCGCGCGCCTGTTCGTCCGCGAGTTCCTGCCGCAATCCGGGAAGGCGCTCGAGGACCTCGGCGTACTCGGTGTCGCGGGCCGCGTTGAGCTCGGCGATCACCGCCTGTTCCTCGGCCGGGTCGGTGAAGGCCATCGGCAGCACCCGGGCCGTGCCGCCCTGGTGGCGGACCCGGTCGACCAGGCGGCGGATCTCCCGCACGACCGGCGGCCGGGCGGGCAGCAGGCACACCGACTGCTGCAGGTAGAGGGCGCCGAGCGAGCGAAGTTTCCGCCACACCTGCACCCGCAGCGAGTCCGGCGCGCTCGCGGTGGACACGCTGATGACCAGCCAGCCCCGGCTGTCTGGTTCGATGCTCACATCGCGAGGTTACATCCGTAACATTGGATGGTCCAGTTGTAACGACCGCAGGCGAGCGGCGGGGAGTCAGGCCTGTTCACCGAGTTCTGGGCCGCTGTTGCGCGGTTGTCGGCGCTCGTGGTGACCTCGTCGGGCTGAAGCCTGAGCGGGCGCCCGTTCCCTCGGCTGCCCGCCGCACCCGTCTCCGTGGTTGCGGTGGCTCATCGGGTGATGCCGGTGTGGCCCAGGGAATATCGGCCCGGCTGTGGCCAGACGCACAGGCCGTGCGGCTCGTTCCCGACGGGGATCTTCGCCAGCAGCGTTCCATCCTTTGTGGACAGTACGTACACCACCCGGTCGTAGCGGCCGGACAGCCAGAGCTGGGTGCCGTCGGAGGTCACGTTGCCCATGTCCGGGCTTCCGCCGCCCGGGATGTGCCAGGTCGTGACCGGCGCGCCGGTGTAGGCGTCGAGCACGCTGACACTGCCCTCGTGGCGGTTGGTCACATACAGCTGCTTCGCGTCCCGTGACAAGTAGAGCCCGTGCGCGCCGCGGCCGGTCGGGATGAAGCGGAGCACTTTCGTCGCCGCGCCGTCGAGGACCCAGAGGCCGTTCGCGTCGGAGTCCGCGATGTAGTAGACCGAGCCGTCCGGGGCGAGCTTGATGTCCTGTGGGCCCATTTTCGTGTTGCGGTGCGGCATGTCGATCATCCGCAGCAGGTGGTGGGAAGCCACGTCGACCACCGCGACGCGGCCGGCGAACTCGCACGTGAAGACGGCCGTGCGCCCGTCGGGGGAGAAGTCCGCGTGGTCGATGCCCGCGCACTCCGGAGCCGGGGTTTCGTCGTGGACCTGCCAGGTGTGCGGGTCGTACCAGACCAGCTTGCGCAGCCGTTCGGCCACCGAGATCGCGTACTGCCCGTCCGGGCTGAAGTACATGTTGTACGGGTCCACGACCGGGAACGCCTGGCCCGGCAGCCCGGTCTTCGGGTCGAACGGCAGCACGTGGTCGCCGCGGTCGTCGGTGGCGTAGAGCGTGCGCAGGTCCCACGAGGGCACCACGTGCTGCAGTTCCTTGCCCGCCGGGTACTTCGCGACGACGCGGAAGGTCGCCGGGTCGATGACCCAGACGTCGCCGGAGCCGCTGTGCGGCACGTAAACCAGGGGCTTGTCGCCGGCGACCGCGGGAGAGAGCATCCCGGCGCCCGCCGCCGCATCGACGTCGTGCGGGTCCGGGACGCCGGGCATGCCGGGCAGCGGGTTCAGCGCCGGGACCGGCGGAGTGGGCACGTGCGGCACGGACGTGCCCGGGCCGCCGGACATGCCCGGCATCCCGGACATGTCCGAGCCGGTGCCCGGCGAGCAGCCGGCGGCGAGGACGAGACTGAAGACCACGGCGGTCAGCCGGACGCGCATCCGCTTACGCCAGCAGTTCCGACGCGGTGACCGGGGTGAGGCCACGGGCCGCCAGTGCGGTCAGGATGCCGGGGAGCGCGGCCACCGTGCCCGGGTGGCCGAGGTGCATGCTGATCACGCTGCCCGCGCGGGCCTTCGCCACCGCGGCGCGGATGGCGGCCGGCCCGGGGTCCTTCCAGTCCAGGGAGTCGATGTCGTAGGACAGCACCCGGGCGTAGCCTGCCTTGCCGGCTTCGGCGAGTTCCTCGGGGGTGGCGTGCTGGCCCTGGGACTGGCGGAAGAAGTTCCCCGGCGAGCCGGTCAGTTCGGCGAGTTTGTCCCGGCACCGCTGGATTTCCGCGTACATCGGCTCCGCCGCGTACCCCGCGAGCGCCGGGTGGCTCCAGGTGTGGTTGCCCAGTTCGTGGCCGCCGTCGCGGACCATCCGGGCGGCGTCCGGGTGCTCGGCGAGCCAGGTGCCGACCGCCAGCACGGTGATCCGGGCGCCGTGCTGGTGCACGACGTCCAGCACCTGGCGGGTGACCTGCGGGTCGCCCGCGCCGTGGAACGTCAGCGCGACCTGCGGCCGCCCCGACGAGGAGCGGACGAATTCGGTGGCCGGCCCCTTCGGGTGCGGCGAGGGAGCCGGTGGGGGTGTGCTCGACGGCGGCGGCACCGCCTGCGGCGGGGTGGAACCGACCGGAGCCGGAGTTTGCCCGGGTGCCGAGCACGCGGCCAGCGCGGCGGCGCCCAGCGTCACCCCGAACAGGCGGCGCCGGGTCAGCGGGTCGTGCACAAAACCTCCCCTACGACGGACGGCGCCGACCTTGGCGCAAACCCGCTGTGAAAACGCTGAGAGACCTCCGGCGCCCGTGACACCTCCCCGGGGAAGAGTGGCGGTATACCCCTCCCCGCCCGCCGGGTGGGGCGACGACTATTGCCGGCCTCACGAGCAGACGCCGTCCGGAGGGCGGCCTGCGTGTGCCGTCGGCGGCGGTCCGGGGCGCCGGAGGCTAGGCTGGCGGCCCGCCGAACAAGGGCCGGTCAGCGGCCGTTCCCGAGGAGTCACCGCCGTCATGTCAGCCGATCGGGTCGCGGCCCGCACCCGTCATCCTCGTCACCAGCGCCGCGGTGAGGCGCGGCTGCCGGCCGCCATCGCGACTCTCGTGGCCATCACCCTCTACCTCGCGCTGCCGGAACAGCTGCTGGTCGCCCCGCGGTTCGTGGTCCCGGCGCTGGAGATCGTGCTGCTGGTCCCGCTGATCGCGATCAACCCGCGGCGCGTCACCCGGCAGACGCGGTTTTCCCGGGTGGTGTCCCTGGCGCTGGTCGTGGTCATCGGCGTCACCAACCTGGGGGCGCTCGGGCTGCTCATCCACGACCTGGTCGCCGGCGCGGCCGGCAGTGGCCAAGCCCTGCTGCTGGGTGCGCTGCAGGTGTGGCTGACGAACGTGATCGCGTTCGGCCTGGCCTACTGGGAGCTGGACCGCGGCGGCCCGGTCAAGCGCACCCAGGCCGCCCGCGCCGACCTGCCGCTGGCCGACTTCCGGTTCTCCCAGGACGAGAACGACGACGCCGTCGAGGAGGTCGCCGAGGGTTCCAGTGTCAAGTCCGACTGGGTGCCGACCCTGGTGGACTACCTGTACGTGTCGGTGACCAATTCGACGGCGTTCAGCCCCACGGACACGATGCCGCTGTCGTCGCGGGCGAAGGTGCTGATGGCGGTGCAGAGCGTCGCGGCGCTGCTGACGTCGCTGCTGGTCATCGCCCGCGCGGTCAGCGTGCTGAAGTAGCCCCTGCGCCCCAGCGGGCGGCGCCGGGCCGCCGGCCGAGGCGGTCCGGATCAGCAGGCCTGATAGCTCGGTCGTCTCTTTCATATGGTTGCGACGGCCGTACCCGGTGCTCCGGCCGGGCGGTAGCGCCGAAGGAAGCCGGTGGTCAAGCCGGGAACCCGCCGAGCTCCCTTCGGAGACCGGGGAAAGGCTCGAGCACGACCGCCCAGCGTGCGCCGGAGGCCCTGGTGGTGGGCCTGCTGACCGATGACGGGTTGCCCGGGCAGCTCGCCGGGAGAATCGCGGACGGCCTGCCCGCCCGCCTGGCCCGTGACCTGGGCGAGGAGACGGACTGGCGTGTCGAGCACGAGACGCAGTCCCTTCCGCTGAACGAGGAGACGACCTGGCGCGTCGAGCACGAGACGCAGTCCCTTCCGCTGAACGAGGAGGGGGACATTCCCATGCTGGACCTGGCGCAGCAGCGCCGGGTCGAACACGGCTGGGACCTGCTGGTGCTGATCACCGACCTTCCGCGGCGGGCCGGGACGGTCCCGATCGCGTCGGACTACCACGGCGTGGCGATGGTGTCGCTGCCCGCGCTCGGTGCCCTGCGGCTGCGCGGCCGGGCGTCCCGGCTGGTCGTCCACCTGGTCCGGCACTTGGTGGCGCACCGCTCGGAGAAGGAGGCTGATCCACCGCGGGGGGTCCTGGACCGGCTGCGGGAGCTGGTGGCGCCGACGCGGCACATCCGCGGCCGTGGCGCCGCGGACGAGCACCTGGCCTTGGTGGGGGTGCGCGGCCGCCTGCGGCTGCTGGCGGGGATGATCCGGGACAACCGTCCGTGGCGGCTGGTGCCCAACCTCGCCGGTGCGACCGCGGCCGCGGCGGCCACGGCTGCGTACGGCATCATCACCACGTCGTTCTGGAAGCTGGCCGAAGCCCTGCCCGCGCTGCGGCTGGCCGGGATCACGGTTTTGGCGATCGTGGTCATGGCGGGTTGGCTGGTGGTGCACAATCATCTGTGGGATTCGCCGTCCGAGCATCTGGATCGGCGGAAAGCGCTGTTGTACAACGCTTCCACCGTGTTGACGTTGTCGATCGGGGTGGCTTGCATGTACGTCATCCTGTTCGTGCTGGCGCTGGTGGCGTCGGTCGTCCTGATCGAAGGCGTCTACTTCGGGCAGGTCCTCGGCCATCCGGCGGGGCCGGCTTCGTATTTCAAGCTGGTGTGGCTGTCGGCTTCCGTGGGTATCGTCGCGGGGGCGGTGGGGTCGAGTGTCGAAGACGAGGAACGCGTCCGCCGGGCGACCTACAGCCGGCGTGAGCGGGAGCGGCAGCAGCGCAACCGTGAGCGGGCCGACGAGGCCGAAAGCGGCGGTGACGACTGAGCGCACGCGGGTGCCGGTCAGGGTTTGAGGACGAGCACGGTCGGTTCGAGGATCAGGTGGCGCCGGACGGCGTGCCCGGCTACGTCCTCGGCCGCTCGGCTCGCGGTTAAAAGTTCACCCGTGCGGAAAGCCGCGGATTCGGCTCGACTCCACGGCTTTCCGCATATCTGCCACGCCGACCTGGTCGAGCTCCTCGACGCCGATGGCGCGCTCGCCGAAACGACCCGGGACCGGCTCACCGGCGATCTCGCCCGCCAGTGGGGTGTGAGCAGGGGCAGAAGCCGTTGTCGATCGTGCTGACCGCCGGGCAGCGTGGCGACAGCCCGCAGTTCGTTCCGGTCCTGGCCGGGATCCGGGTGCCCCGGCTGACCGGTGGTGGGTGGTCCCGCACTCGTCCTGATCGGGTGCTGGCCGGCAAGGCTTACACCTCGAAGGCCAACCGCGCTCACCTGCGGGGTCGTGGGATCAAAGCCACTATTCCGAGCAAGGCCGATCAGGACGCGCATCGCAAGGCCAAGGGATCGAAAGGTGGTCGGCCACCGGCCTTCGATGCCGAGATCTACAAGCAGCGCCATGCGGTGGAGTGCGGTATCAACAAACGCCACCGTGGGGTGGCCACCCGCAGACCTCACCCCCATGCCGGCCACCGACACGCCCAACAGCACCGGCTCAGCTCAACTTGCACGAGACGACTTCGCTGCAGACCCTGGCGCCGCCAACCGCTCTGCGCCCTTCAGGCCCGGTGCGGCCCGCGACTCCCTGTCGAACAACGACAAGCCGCTGACGGACCGGCTGTCCAGCCGCGAGCGGGAGGCGATGGAGCTGACCGTGCGAGCGATGAGCAACGTCGGCCACCTGAACACTTCCGAAGCCACGGTGAAACGCCACCTGTGCAAGGTGTTCGGCAAACCGGCGCAGTCTCCCGCATCGACGCGGTGAACAAGTACTACAAGACGGACCCCAGACGCACGCCACGGCGGCCCGAGGGCGACCCCCGCTGGTCGACGAGCGGCCCGGCCGGGCCGCCCACGCCGGCGCGGGCTGAACGGTGCTCATGCTCGCGGCCGCAGCCGGGTTGGACGAGATCCTCGGTCGCCATCGCGGCCGGCCGGTCACCACTCCCGGCTCGACGCCCGTATCGGTTGGCCGGGCCGGCGACCGCAAGCCGATACGAAACCATCATCGATTCGTTTTCTGTCATACGAAAATCGCACTTGCACTTATTGGATGCGCAACGCTGTCCATGACATGTCCTCCTGGGCCGATCGAGTGAACATCCAATGGCGTCGTTTTCCTCTGTGCATGCCGGGTACTTTGCGGACAGGGGAGTGAATCAATGGGGGACGGGGGTCAGAGCGCAAGCTTCCTTCAGCGCGTCGTAAGTGACGACTGGCGGGTTGTCGTCCACGCGTTTCCGAATTTCGCATTCAATCCGACCCGGGATGGTGCTCGTTTTGCAGTGCCCGAAATTCCGTGATGTCGTCTTGGATGTAACAAAAAAAGGAGTTGAGTATGCCTGGATGTTCTACTGGAGTTCTGGCGACCGGTTCTTACTTGCCAAAATCGACAATGGGCAACGAGGTGCTGGAGAGGTCACTCGGCCTCTCGCCGGGCTGGATCGAGGACCGGACGGGAATTCTGGAACGGCGTGTCGCGGACAGTTCCGAAGCCACGTCTGACCTGGCCACGGCGGCTGCCAGGCGGGCGTTGGACGCCGCCGGGGTGCGACCCGACGCCATCGGCCTCATCATCGTGGCGACGTCCACGCCGGACATGCCGCTGCCCGCGACGGCGTGCCAGGTGCAAGCCAACTTGGGCGCTTCGAATGCCGTCGCCATGGATATCGACGCGGTGTGCACCGGTTTCGTGTATGCGCTGGACGTGGCACACAAGATGATGCTCTGTGAGCCCGCCTTCGATTATGCGCTGGTCATCGGCGCCGACACCTATTCGCGCATCCTGGATTACCGCGATAGGCGCACGGCGGTTTTGTTCGGTGACGGTGCCGGGGCCGTGGTGCTGGGCCGATCGGAGACGGCGGCGTCCATCGAGTACTCGCGGCTGGGCAGCGACGGGACGAAGGTCGATTACGTGCAGATTCCCGCCGGCGGTAGCCGGGATCCGCTGTCCGCGGACACGCTCGCTTCGGGTGACCACTTCTTCAAGATGGACGGCCGATCCGTCCGCGAATTCGTCGAAGAACGGCTGCCGCAGATGATCGACGGCGTCATGCGGGCGTGTGCCATGAACGTGTCGGAAGTCGACCTGTTCGTCCCGCATCAGGCCAACGGCCGCATCCTGGTCGACGTCGCCAAGGAGGTCGGCTTCCTTCCCGACCAGGTCGCTCTGACGGTGGACCACTACGGCAACACCGGGGCTGCGTCGATTCCGGTCACGCTGGACCACGCCGTGCACGAGGGACGCGTGCTGCCGGGTGATCGGGTACTGCTGGCCGGGTTCGGCGGCGGCATGACGTGGGGCACGACGCTGCTCACCTGGGGTGGTGGCCGGTCATGACGGTGGCACAGCAGTACGCGGACCGCACACGCCTGTCTCGCAAGCACTTCGAGGAGACGGCGCACCTGATCCCGGCGGGAGCTACGCGCAGTCTCAACGCCTGGCCGCCGCACCCGGTGTATGTCAAGGCCGGCTCGGGGGTGCGGCTCACGGACGTGGACGGCAACGTCTACCGCGACTTCCTGGCCAACTACACCGCGCTGCCGCTCGGGTACGCCGATCCGGACGTGACTGCGGCGCTGGCGGCGCAACTGGGCTCGGGCACGGCGCACTCGTTCTCCGGGGCAGCCGAGCGGGACCTGGCACAGCGGATCGTCCAACGGGTCGCGTCGGTGGACAAGGTGCGCTTCACCGGGTCAGGCACGGAGGCGGTGATGTTCGCGTTGCGGCTGGCACGGGCGTTCACCGGGCGCACGGCGATCGCCAAGGCCGAGGGCGGGTACCACGGCACCACCGATGAGGTGATGATCAGCGTGCGGCCGCCGCTGGACGCAGCGGGCGACGCGCGGTCACCGCTGCCGGTACCGGAGATGGCGGGCATCTCGCCGTCGCGGCTGCAGGAGACCGTCGTGGTGCCGTACAACGACGTCGACGCGTCCGAGGAGATCATCCGGCGCAACGCCGACCGCATCGCCGCGCTCATCCTGGAGCCCGTGCTGGGTGTAGGAGGCATGATCCCGGCCGAACGCGAGTACCTGGCCGCGATGCGGGCACTGTGCGACGAGCTGGGCATCGTCCTGGTGTTCGACGAGGTCATCACGCTGCGCTTGGCGGTGGGCGGCGCGCAGCAGGCGTACGGCGTGACGCCGGATCTGACCACCATGGGCAAGATCATCGGCGGCGGTCTGCCGATCGGCGCGTACGGCGGCCGGGGCGACATCATGGCGCTGCTGGAGCCGCGCGGCGGCACCGACGTCTACGACCCGCGCTCCGGCGGTCCCGCGCTGTACCAGGGCGGGACGTTCACCGGCAACGCGCTCAGCCTGACCGCGGGCATCGTGACACTGGACAAACTCGACGCCGCCACCATCGCCGCTCTCGACGCGATGGGTGGTCTGCTGCGTGAGCGGGTGTCGGCCGCGGTCGCCGGAGCGCCGGTGCCGGTCGCGGTGACGGGAACCGGGTCGCTGTTCAACCTCCACGTGGGTGTCGAGCGGGTGGAGGTCTTCCGCGACACCCGCTCGATCGACGCCGAGTTGCAGCACGCGTTGTTCCTGGCGCTGCTGAACAGGGGCGTGGTCCTCGCGCCCCGAGGCATGGGCTGTGTGGCGACGTGCACCACCACCGACGACGTCGAACAGTTCGCGGCCGCCGTGGCCGACTCCCTGACCGACATCTCGCAGAGCAGGAAGGGCTGAACCCCAGTGCAAATCACATGGACGCAGGAGCAGCGCGAGCGACGCGAGAAGTTTCGGCGGTTCGGCGCCGAGCAAGTGGCACCCGGCGCGGCGGAGCGGGACCGATCGGGGACGTTCCATTCCGATTCGTGGAAGGCACTCGCCGACGAGGGGTTCTGGACCGCGCACGTGCCCGTCGAGCACGGTGGCGAGGGCGGGTCGCTGTGGGACTTCCTGGCGGGGCTGGAGGGCCTGGCGCTCGGAGCGGACGACTCCGGATTCGTCCTGACCGCCGTGGCACACGCCGGCTTGGTGCACGTGCTGCTGGAGCACGGCACCACCGAGCAGAAGGCCCGGTTGTTGCCGCCGCTGATGTCGGGCGCGGTGGGGGCGACCGCGGCCACCGAGCCGACGGGCGGGTCACACGTGGCCGCCGTACACACCCGCGCCACCGTCCACGACGGAGGACGGTGGCTGCTGTCGGGCGACAAGAGCCACATCACCAATGCGCCGGTCGCGGACATTCTGCTGGTCGTGGGCCGGTTGGACGGCATCGGCAAGCGTGACATCACGCTGTTCGTGGTGGATCGCGGCATGACCGGTGTGTCGACCGGCGAGCCGGAAGACCTGCTCGGGCAGCGCACCAGCCCGACCGGGCCGATCCACCTGCGCAACGTGCCGGTCACCGAGGCGAACATCGTCGGACCGGCCGGTGACGGTCTGACGACGCTGTACTCGTTCCTGGCGTTCGACCGGCTCATGTACGGCATCGTCGTGGCCTCGCAGCTGGAAGCGTTGCTGCCGGCGACGATCGCGCGCACCTCCAGCCGGCAGGCGTTCGGCACGGCCATCGGCAACCACGAATACGTCCAGGACAAAGTCGTGGCGATGCGCACGACCGTCGAGGCCTCGCGCCACCTGGCCTACGCGGCGGCGGACGCGCTGATCCGCCGCGACAGCAGCTACAACGCTCTGGCTTCGTGCGCCAAGCTGGCGGCCTCCGAAGGCGGGGTGACCTCGGCGCTGGAACTGGTGCAGATCTTCGGGCACTCCGGCTACGACCGGACACAGGGTGTGGAGCGGCGGCTGCGCGACGCGGTGGCCATCCGGATCGCCGGCGGCACCACCGAAATGCAGAAGAAGAACATCTACAAGGACGTGGTGGAGCGGTTCGCCACGCAGGGGAGCTGAGCAGGGATGGAAGGCCACACGATCGAAGGACGTGACAGCCGGGTCGTCGAAGAGGACGACTGCGCCGTCCGGTGGGGCAATGAAGGGCTCTACGTGCTGTCCACGCCGGCCATTCTGGGTGGGATGGAGCGGGTTTGCGTCGCCGCGATCGCCGCGGAGCTGGAGCCCGGCGAGATGACCGTGGGGGTGGACGTCCACCTGGAGCACCTGGCGCCGACGCCGATGGGCGACACCGTGACCTACGACGTGGTGATGAAGCGCCATGGCCGGGGAATCGACGTGGACTTCACCGTCACCGACGCCGGGGGTGTGGTCGTCAGCCGAGGCACGCACCGGCGGGCAGTCATCGACAAGCAGCGGTTCCTGGGCAAACTCGGCCGGGCCTGAGATCGTCAGGACTCGCCCTGTTGGGTGAGGCGGGCTTGGGCGCGCTTGCGGTACCTGCGGACCTTCGCGATGCTGCCGCAGGCGCGCCCGTCCGGACCTTCGGCGTACATACCGCACCAGGTGCGGCTGAGGTTGCGCGAGCGGTCGTAGAACACGCGGCGGCAGTCGGGACAAGCGCGCAGCCGCTTCCACGTGCCCGCCGCGACGGCGTCCACCACGAGCGCCAGCACGTGCTCGACGCACCGGCCGTTCGGAGGCGCGTGCCGGGGCGTCCCGGAGTCCAGCACCACCCGCAACGGGTAGCGCTCCAGCCACCGGGCCAGGTTCCGCGGCGCACCCTCGCCCAAGACGTCGCGCAAGTCGTCGCGCAGGCGGCGCAGTTCGGCCATGTCGATGGGCCGCGGCAGGACGGGCACCACCGCCGACCACGTCTTCCTGCCGCTCGCGACCTCGTCGAACAGGTCCTCCGGCTCACGCGTGCGGTGCGAGATCGACCAGCTGTTCAGCAGGCAGCGAACGGGTTCCAGCTCGGGCGGCGCGAGGTTGCGCGCGTAGGAACCGGTCATGGCCACCTCCGTCCGAATCGCGGGCTGAGTCCACCTTGTTTACCATCAAAGGTACCGTCACCGGTAACGGGAGGCATCGTGAGCGCACTGCGGACCGACGAGGCGAAGTACCGCTACCGCGACATCGTCTCGAGCCGCGGTTGGCCGGCGTGGGCCGTGGCGACAATCGGGTCCCGCCTGCCGGTGGCCATGGCACCGCTGGCGCTGGTGCTGGTCGGGCACGAGGCCAGTGGCGGCTACGCGTTCGGCGGCCTGCTGGTCGTCGCGCACACCCTGGGCGAGGCGTGCGCGGCACCGGTCGCCGGCACCCTGGTCGACAAGTGGTCACCGCGCCGCATGCTCGCGCCGTGTCTGGCCGTGGAGGCGCTGTTGTTCGTCGCCCTGGCGGTCTCGGTGACCGCGGACGCCCCGCCCGCGGTCCTGCTCGCGACAGCGGCGCTCGCGGGCGCGATTCCCGCCGGCGCGCCGGGCGGCCTGCGTTCGACGCTGACCCACGTCGTCGGCCCTGCCGCCCTGCCCCGGGCGCTGTCGCTGGACACGGTGCTCAATCAAGCCTGCTGGGGGCTGGCGCCGATCCTGGCCAGCGTGACGGCCACCCTCTTCTCACCGACCATGACCATCGCCCTCGTCGCAGCCATTCCCGCGATGGGGACGGTCGCGGCGTTGTGGCTGCCACGCACGCCCCCGCACCGCGAGGACGTGGCCAGGACGGCCCTGTGGCCGCTGGCCCGCCTGTTGGGTCGCTCGCTCCTGCTGACCGCCGTGCTCCGTCTGCTGCTGGGTGCGATGACGGTCGTCGCACCGCCGTTGTTCGAATCGGCGCTTTCGGGCGTCGCCCTGGGCGCCTACGCGATCGGCACCGGTCTGGGCAGCCTGCTCTACAGCGCCCGTCGCACGTGGCCGGGGAGCCACGAACAACAGGCCGACGTGTGCCTGGCTCTGCTGGGCGCCGTGGTCGTCTCCTGTTTTTTCTTCCAGGGCAGCACCTTCCTGCTTTGCCTCTACGGCTTGGCGGGCCTGCTGGAAGGCCCGGTAGTCCTGGCCCGGTCCCTGCACCTGGAACGAATCCTTCCCGCCGACCGCCGCGCAACGGGATTCAGTCTGCAATACGCCGCCATCGGCTGGGGCTTCGCCGCAGGCGGCCTGGTTCTCGCCGAAACCATCACCACGACCCCACCTCACATTGTGCTGGCCGCAACCGGCGCCGCCGCAGCAGCCATCGCTCTGCTGGCGTTCCTGCTGCCCTCCCGCATCGCCCGGCGATCTTGACACCGCAGCGGCGGCCCGAGAGCTCAGCGTCGCTGCCGCTCGCGGGTGGTGGCGCTGACGTTGTTCCCGCCTTGGTGCTGCCGGCCGCGCTGAGCGCGTTCTCCATCACCAAGCACGACGTCTTCACCGAGGTGGGGAGCATTGCGCGGCTCAGGTCGGCGAGGGTTCCTGAGCGCCCGCGACCGTCCGCTCACCCGTCGGTCACCTCGGCACTCGGCGTATCACCCTACGGCGAGCCGTGCCATGGGTTTTCCTTACCCGCAGAAGACTTCGTCGACGAGCTGGCGATAGCCCTGCAGCGGCGTTTGCCTGGTGGCGGTGGTCAGGGACAGTTGCAGGCGGGTGCGGCCGTCGCGGGTGACGGCCAAGAGCGTGTGGTAGCCGGGGACGTCGCCGGTATGGCCCCACACCTGCACACCGCAGGACAGCACGTTGGTGCTCAGGCCCAGGCCGTAAGCCGCGCCCGGCGCCGGCGCGGTCATCTCTGCCAGTTGTTCCGGTCGAAGGAGCCGGCCGCCGAACAGGGCTTCGGTGAAGGTGTCGAGGTCGGCGGTGGTGGAGATGATCTCGCCGGCGGCCCAGCCGACGGACGGGTTCATCGCGGTGACGTCGACGAGTGTGCCGTCGCGCGGGGTGTAGCCGTGGGCGTGCGGGCCGGGAATGGTGGTGCGGTCGCCGGGCAGGGAAGTGTCGTGGAGGCCGAGCGGGTGGATGATCCGGCTCCGGACGGCGGTGGCCCAGGATCGGCCGGTGAGGTGTTCGACGAGCAGCCCGGCGACGATGTAGTCGGTGTTGGAGTACTTCGACGCGGTGCCGGGCGGGAAGTTCAGGGGGTGGGCGGTGGCCATGGCCACCAGGTCCTGGGGGTCCCAGTGCCGCTGGAGCTCGACCGGGTCGCCGGTGAGGTCGTCGGAGTAGTTGTACAGGCCGCTGCTGTGCTGCAGCAGCATGCGGACGGTGATCCGGTCCCCGTCGGGCAGCAGTCCGGGCAGGTACCGGGACACGGTGTCGTCGAGGGCGAGCCGCCCTTCGCCGGCGAGTTGGAGGAGGACGGTGGCGGTGAAGGTCTTGGTGACGCTGGCGATCCGGAACCGCCCGTTCACCGGCACGCCGGCGGGGGAGCCCAGCCGGGCGACGCCGCTGCGGGCGGTGAACTCCCGGCCGTCGGCGGCGATTCGAACCTGCGCGCCGGCGGCTCCGGTCGTGGTCATCAGGTCCAACGCCCGGATGATCGCTTGACGGTCGGGACCGCCGATCGCCGCGGCGGTCCCGACCGTGGTGAGCGACAGTCCTGCGATGCTGGCGACGGCCAGCGCGGTGAACCTGATTCCTGGGTGTCTCAAGGAATTCTTCCTCCGAGTCGGTGAGGCAACCAGTGTTGCGGCGGAGCGCGTCCGGAGCATCCGGGATGATCCCTACCGGACCTCCCGGAGCTGCTTGTTCTCGCCAATGAGCCGCGAGCCTGGACGTGCTCGGCGGGGATCGCTTGCTGCTCGACGTCGCGGCGCGGCAGCGGTTCTCCGTCGTGCCGGCGTGAAGCCACTGGCTGTCCTGTGCGCTCTGCTTGCCGACGCACCGGAGTCAGATCGCGAAGTGCATCCATCAACTCCGCTCGGAGTCGACTCGCAGAAAATCTTCGCTGTAGCTGCGCAGAAACTTCTGCCAGCCGGGCAGGGTTACCGGTGCGTCGGGCATGCGCCAGCTGGTATCCGGGCCGATCTGCCCGTGTCAGTGGGCACGTCGTCGCGTGGCCCTGAAAGCTGCTTGTCTCATTCGACTCGAGCACCGCACACCGATGGGGCGGCGTTGATCAACCTGGACGGCCCGTCCAAACTGGAACAGCCCTTGCTCTCGGGCTCACGAATCCCTGCAGAGGCAACGCGATGGATTCGCTGGGTGGTAGACGTCGCCGGAGCCCGGTGGCGCGGTAGGCCGCGGTGGACAGCGTCGGTGCCATTCTCAGCGGTCCTGCCCTCCATCACCGCGACGGAGTTCGGGGAAGGCATGTTAGGTCGCAGGGCACGGCGTGAGATGCCCGCGCAAGCGCTCCGTCGACTACTTGCCTATTTGGAAAGAAGTGAGTACTTTCCAGGTAGGCAAGTAGTCGACGGAAGAGGCAGTCATGGACGAGCAGCAAGCAGTCGAAGCCCTGGCCGCGGTTCGGGTGCACCAGGACCGGACCCGGCGGGCGGCACGTCTGCCGTGGTGGGTCTACGTCGCGGTCTTCGTGCTGGCTGCCGGAGGCATGGCGCTCAACGACGTCATCAGTCTCAGTGGCGCGAAACTCGTCGCCGTTCTGGTTCTGGTGGTGCTGGCCGTGGTGTTCGCGACCAGCCGCGTGAACGGCCCGGCGCCGCTGGGTAGGGTGCGCGGCGTGCAGCGCCGTCAGTCGTTCGTCCCGTGGGTCTTCGGCGTCGTGGCGTTCGTCGCGGGTCTGGGCGCGTGGCTGATCTCCCGCTACGGCGGCGATGTCACCCGTGACCTCGCCGATGCAGTCGGTCTGTCCGGGTATCCCAACACTGTCGGCGGGGTGCTGTACGGTGCCGCGTTCACCGCGCTGTTCGCGCTGTCGCAGCTGCTGCTCGCGGTGGCCCAGCGGCGGCAGCCCGCATGACAGCTCCACCACCGTCCGGGCTGGACCGCCTGCTGTCGGATCCTACTCGGCTGGCGATCATGTCGGTGCTGTGTGCGGCACAGTGGTGCGATTTCGCTTTTCTGCGGGACGCGGTGTCCCTGTCGGACTCCGCGCTGTCCAAACAGTTGGCGACGCTGAAGAAGGACGGATACGTCGAGCAGCGGCGGACGTATGCCGGGCGGGTGCCGAAGACTTCGGTGCAGGCCACAGGGGAGGGCCGGCATCGGTTTCTCGGGCATGTCGAGGCGCTGCAGATGATCGTGGAGCGGACCCGCAGTCCGCAGTCCGGATAGCGGTCGAGGGTGGTCAGGTGTTGCTGCCGAAGGTGCCGATCCCCTCGGTCGGCAGGTCGAAGGCATCGTTGATCACCTGGGTTCGCCGACGACACCCGGCAAGCGGCGACCTGCCGAAGGGGTCGCGTGCTGCTGGACAGCTACACCACCGAACGTCACCCGGGGTTGGGCGCCGTCGCCGGCGGCTGGAACGACCGGGTCGACCAATGTCGCCTACCTGCGGCGCCCGGTGTGACCGCGTTGCTGCATCACGTCGACCCCGCCGGTTCAGCGGCCGGGATCCGGCCGGCCGCCCGGTTCAGGAGGCCGGCCAGGTAGATGTCGGCTTGACGGCGAGCCGTCGGCTTCCACTCCGGGACGTGGGGGAGGCCCTGTGCCAGCAACGCGCCGAAGCTGACGATGTCGGCTCTGGTCACGTCGGCCCGGATCGTGCCGTCGTCTCGTCCTTGTTCCAGGATTGAGCCCAGCGTCCGGTGGGCCTCGTCCCGGAGCGCGAGGGTGGCCTGGTCGCCGGGTGCCGGGCCACCGTGCATCGGGAGCACGAGGTCCGATCCGTGCTCGATGGTTCGTTCGAGGAAGAAGCGGATCCGCTCGATCGGTGGTCCGTCGAAGGCCGCGGCCCGGCGGGCGGTGTCCAGCACCAGCTGGAAGGACCGGTGCGTCAACGCGCCGAGCAGCGCGTCCCGCGAGGGGTAGTGGCGGTACACCGTCCCGACGCCGACGCCGGCGTCCGCCGCGATGGTGGCCATCGGGACCGCGGTCCCTTCCCGGCGGACCGCGACGGCGGCGGCCGCCAGGACGCGGTCGCGGTTGTCGGCCGCGTCCCGTCGTGGCCCCCGTCGCCGGACGACCTTGTCCTGTTCCTCGGTCACGGCACCGATCATCGCAGCTCGATGGCCCGCAGGCGTCGTTGACAGCCCTGTTAGTCGGACGATATCTTCCGTTTAAGGCGCACGAGTGCCGGGAAGAAGGACTTCGTGACATTCACCGTCGACCCTCAGGTCGCCGCGATCCTGGCGCCGATGGCCGAAGCCATGGCTGACGCACCCCACCCCGCCGTGGGCGACATCGCGACCCGGCGCGTCGCGTTGGAAGCGATGATGGCCGAGACCGCGGCGCTGCAGCCCACCCCGGCCGACGTGACGGCCACCGACTTCCACGCGGTCGCCGAGGACGGCGCGAAGGTGCTGCTGCGCTGGTACGCCAAGGACGGCGCCGCCCCGGGCTCGGCCGCGTTGTACCTGCACGGCGGCGGGATGATCCTGGGCAGCGTCGAGCTCTACGACGCGCCGATCGCCCGGTACGTGTCCGCGAGCGGCGTGCCGATGCTGGCCGTCGACTACCGGCTCGCGCCCGAATACCCCGACCCCACGCCGATCGAAGACGTCTACACCGGACTGAAGTGGCTCCACGACCACGCCGCCGAACTCGGCGTCGACCCGGCCCGGATCGCCGTGATGGGGGACAGTGCCGGTGGCGGCCTGGCCGCCGGGGTGACGCTGCTGGCCCGCGACCGCGGCGGCCCGGCGGTGGCGCGCCAGATCCTGGTCTTCCCGATGCTCGACGACCGCACGACGACGCCGGACCCGGAGCTGGTCCCGTTCGCGACGTGGACCTACGAGGACAACGTCACCGGGTGGTCGGCGCTGCTCGGTGACCGGGCCGGCGGCCCCGCCGTCTCGCCGTACGCCGCCGCGGCGCGGGCGGCCGACCTCTCGGGCCTGCCGCCGACGTACCTCGAGGTCGGCCAGCTCGACATCTTCCGCGACGAGGATCTCGACTACGCCCGGCGGCTCGGTGCGGCCGGGGTCGACGTGGAGTTCCACCTGCATCCCGGGGTGCCGCACGAGTTCGAAACGTTCGCCTGGGACACCGACGTCGCCCGCCGCGCGGTCGCCGATCGGCTGCGTGTCCTCGGTTCCCTCTGACCGTCCACTTCGAACGGAGCCGGCCGATGAGCATGGCCTACCTGGCCCAGCCCGATCAGCAGCAAAAACTGGAGTGGCTCGACGGCGGCACGCTGTCGATTCTGCTCGACGGCGCGGCCACCGACGGCCGGCTGATGGTCGGCCGGTTCGACGTCGCCAAGGGTGAGGCGCCGCCGTTTCACCTGCACACCAAGGAAGACGAAGTCTTCATGCTCATCAAGGGCACCGCGCTGGTCTGGGTGGGGGAGGAGGAGATGGAGCTGGCGGAGGGCGGCATCGTTTTCCTGCCCAAGAACATCCCGCACGCCTATCGCATCACGTCTGCGAAGGCCGACCTGCTGATGATCAACACCCCGGCGGGGATCGAGGGCATGTTCCGCCACGCCGGCCGCGACCGGGCCGAACCTCGCCCGGACGGTTTCGAGATTTCCCCGGCCCGGATGGCCGAGGCTGCGACGATGTTCGGGAACGTCATCCTGGGGCCGCCACGCTGACGGCTGGTTTCAACCCGTGATCGAGTGATGGGTGAGCCGCCCAGGGACGGTTTCGGCCTCGCATCGGCCGTCGTCCGTTGCCGGCGAGACCGTCGCGGTACTGCCGGGCCTGCCGGGACGGACCAGCGGTGGCGGATCCACTCCCGCACGCGGTGACCACCAGAGCGGCCCCGGAACACGACCAGAACCGAGAGTCCGAACAGCCCTGTCCGCAACCCCCACCTCGCTGCCGTCACTTTTGGCGTTCGCGGAGCCGGGCCACGTCCTCTACGGCAGTGATTTCCCCCAAGCACACCCGGAATGGAGCGCCCGCTTCGACCACTTCCTCGCCACCTACAACGGCCCCGGCGCGGAACGCCTGGACGACGTGCACCGCTCCGCCGCCGAGGAACTCTTTCCCCGCTTGGCAAAATAGGGTTCGAGGTCAGCGAAACGCACACACGAATGGGCACGCACCAGAAGCCTTGAACTCTCCTCGCCCAGTTGTAGCGACCGGTCGAGGCGTGATGACGGATCGATCGAAGGGCTGCTCGGCGCACTGATCCTGACCGCGTGGATTGCCGAGGCCCCCACCGGTCAGGAAGAGGCATACCTGTTGTCCCGACCGGGCAGTGACGAGTGGACCGCCCATGCCCGCGCTGCGGGCCGCCGTGCTCGTGGTCGGGACGGCACCGATGCCCGCCGGGATGGACCCGGACCTGTACACCGACCAGCATGGCGTCACCTGCCGAATCGCGCTCATCCCCGCAGCGTGAGACCTCAGTCCGCACCGGCCAACGACTACGGTCTAACCCGGCCCCGGGTGCCTGCTGACCATGTGCTGCTTGCCGCGGTCCGAACGGGTGGAGGCGCTGCATGCGGCGACACGTCCGCATGGGACTACTGGGGCGGCAGCGCCCCGGCACCCGTCCATGTGCTCGTGTTAGCCACAAGGCGCTCGGTCGCCCCCGCGCGAGGCCGAGGGCGTGCCGAGCCGGTGCGCGACGAGGTGCTGGTGCGCTGCCGGGCGGAGCGGATCGAGCCACCGGCGGCCGGCCGGGTCGACCGCATCGTGCGCTCGGCGCTGCACCAGGCCGAGCGGGCGCTGACTGCCCGGATCGTGGCCCGGCTGCCCGTCGACGTCGCCGGCGGCTCCGCGCCCCGGTCGCGCCCGGGGTCGCCCGAGAGTTGGGGATCTGAGCGCAGTCCGTGTAGGACGCCCTCGCCGCTGACGATCGACAGTGGGCAAACGCCCGAGCCGGGGCACGCCTGACCACCGAGCACATCCTCGTTACCCGGCACGGCGTGCAGCTGCCGCTCGGCGAGCAGCCGATCGCTGTGCCCTCGGCTCTGGGCGAACTACTCATGGAACTTAGCGATGGCCGTCGTGACGCCACCGCGACCGGACCGGACGACCGCACGCTGGACCCAGGACGCGGGCAACACCCGCCCCGGCTACGCCGCAGAGCTCGCGCGCCGCCGTGCAGCCCAACCTTCTTCGCAGCAGGGGTAGTCGACTCCCGACCACACAGCCCTGAAGTCGGCAGCACACAATGCCGAGCGTCGTCGGTCGACGCGCTGCATCCCGCAAAGGGCGTTCTTCTCGACGGCGGGTGCTCATGTCAACGCTTCGGGAACTTTGACCCCGGGTGGTCTCTGGAAAATTGACCCCCTGCGCGGTGTTGTTGTCTAGTTCTGGTCGGTGTTTTGCTGCT